>JAYUYW010000192.1:0-5349 GCA_043752325.1 Rhodanobacteraceae bacterium
GTCAAGATCATGGATATCCTGCATTTCCCTTTGATGAAGAATAGCGTCGCAGATCCATACCACAGCGTTTTCGTCGATTTCATGGAACTGGCCAGACAGGCGGTTTCTCCATCGGTTCTGGAAATCGGTTCGCGCAATGTTCGAGACATCACGCGCCGAAACCTGTTTCCCAACTGCGCAGACTATGTCGGGTTTGACATTCTTGCCGGAGACGGCGTGGATACGGTTGGAGATGTCCACAAACTTTCGGAAAAGTTTCCAGGAGAGCGGTTTGATTTCATCTACTCAGTGTCTGTCTTCGAACATCTTCTGTTCCCCTGGAAAGCAGTTCTGGAAATAAACAAGGTCTTGAAGACGGGAGGTTATGTATTCCTCTCAACGCATCCTGTCTGGCCAGCACACGAATTGCCGTGGGATTTCTGGCGGTTTCCCCGAAACGGTTTCCATGCGCTGTTCAACAGTTTCACCGGTTTCGAAATAGTTTCGTTGACTGAAGGCTTGCCCTGCAAAGTCTACTCACTCGTTGACGACGCTCCGACCCGAGGCAATTGTTTCCAGACAATGAACCAGGGCGTTGCGCTGATTGCACGGAAGACGGGCGACTACAGAAGCGATCTGTTGAAATGGGACATCGATCTATCAGATGTTGTCGACACGATGTATCCGAGCAGCCCGGCGGCCGAATCAGATTCCGAATTGCCAAAGTCTGATGGATAGCCCGACGACGAATTCAGGTCGTCGCTTCTTCGAGCGATCTGGCGAGAGCGATGCCAAGCGCCAGCAAGTGATCAAGGGCGACGTGCACGCCGCTGCTCGGCACGGTATGCAGCATTTGCGGCAGAGCTCGTCCGGCCTCGTCGGAGTCAGCGGTTCGGCGGCACGCCTCTTGCTCTTTGCCTGCACCCATTCATTACGCTAAGGGTGCAGGCGGTCCCGTAACAGCCAGTCAATCTTCTCGGACGGGAGCAAACCGACCGGGTCGCTCCGACCGTTCGTCACGAGAGGTCGGAAGCTAGCTGGTAGCAACCTTTTTCGCCACGGCTTTCTTCGCGGCCGCTTTCTTTGCAGGCGCTTTCTTCTTCGCAGCCTTCTTCTTCGCAGCTTTCTTGGCTGGCACTTTGTTCTTCGGCGCGTCGACCTTGTCGGCCGGCGCCGATTTCTTCGCGGGCGCCTTCTTCTTGCCGAAGCTGCCGCGTTTCGGGCGGTCCGGGGCGGCGGCGATGAGTTCGGCGCATTCGGCGGCGGTCAGCGTTTTCGGGTCGCGGTCCTTGGGCATGCGGGCGTTCTTGTTGCCGTCGGTGATGTATGGTCCATAGCGGCCGTTGAGCACTTGGGTGCCGTTGCCGAAGTCGGTGATGATGCGGTTGGCGAGTGCTTCGGCCTTTTCGCGAACCAGCGTCATCGCGCGCTCGAAGTCGATCGTGTACGGATCGTCTTCCTTGCCTAACGATGCATAGCTTTCACCGATCTTCACGAATGGTCCGAAGCGCCCAACGCCGACGGTGACGGCTTCGCCTTCCGGATTGGGGCCAAGGTCGCGCGGCAGCTTGAACAGTTCCAGCGCGTCTTCGGCGCTGATCGTGTGCATGCTCTGGCCGGAGCGCAGCGAGGCGAATTTTGGTTTTTCCTCGTCGTCCTTGGTGCCGATCTGCACGAATGCGCCGTAGCGACCGAGACGAACTGCGAGCGGTCGTCCACTTTTCGGATCGACGCCCAGCTCGCGCGCGCCAGTCGCGTCGGAGCGATCCACACTTTCAATCTTGTCGTCGATCTGCGCCTTGAACGGCGTCCAGAATTTTTGCAGCAGCGGCACCCATTCCTCTTCGCCACGGCTGACCGCATCCAGTTCGTCTTCGAGCTTGGCGGTGAAGTCGTAATCGACGTACTGGGTGAAATGGCTGGTCAGGAACTTCGCGACCGCGCGGCCGACGTCGCTGGGCCGGAAGCGGCGGCTGTCCAAGGTGACGTACTCGCGTGCCAGCAAGGTCTGGATGATCGATGCGTAAGTGGATGGCCGGCCGATGCCGAATTCTTCCAGTGCCTTCACCAGGCTTGCTTCGGAATAGCGCGGCGGCGGCTCGGTGAAATGTTGGTCGGATTCGATCGATTCCAGCGGCACCGCTTCGCCGATCTTCATCTGCGGAAGCTTGCGGCCTTCGTCGTCTTCGTCGGCGGCCTTCTGATCGCGGCCCTCCTCGTATACGGCAAGGAAGCCGGCGAACACCACTGTGGTGCCACTGGCGCGGAAGGTAGAATCACTGCCGCAGGCGAGGTCGATCGACACCGTGTTGAGCGTCGCCGCTTCCATCTGGCAGGCGACGGTGCGCTTCCAGATCAGCTCGTACAACTTGCGCTGGTCGTCGTTCAAATACTGGGCGATGTCCTTGGGACGATACAGCGCTGAGGTCGGGCGAATCGCTTCATGGGCTTCCTGCGCATTCTTGGACTTGGTCTTGTAGACCATCGCCGCTTCCGGCAGAAACTCGCTGCCGAAGTCGCGTGCAATCACCTGGCGCAATTCGTCGAGCGCATCGTTGGACAGGCTGGTCGAATCGGTACGCATATAGCTGATCAGGCCAACCACACCTTCATCGCCGAGTGCTACGCCTTCATACAAGCCCTGCGCGACGCGCATGGTGCGGCTGGTCGCGAAGCCGAGTTTGCGGGCGGCTTCCTGCTGCAACGTCGACGTGGTGAACGGCGGTGACGGGCGACGCTTGCGTTCCTTCGACTGGATGTCGCTGACAACCAAGCGGCCCATCGCAGCCTTGCGCAAAGCATCGCGTGCGGCGATCGCGGTCTCACCGTTGGTCAGGTCAAACTGCTCGAACTTCTTGCCGTGCAGCTTGAACAAGCGCGACTTGAAGGCCTGGTCCGGGTGGGCGAGGGCAGCTTCGATGGTCCAGTACTCGCGTGCCCGGAACGCTTCGATCTCTTCCTCGCGCTCGGCGATCATGCGCAACGCGGGAGACTGCACGCGGCCAGCTGACAAGCCGCGCTGCACCTTGCGCCAGAGCACCGGCGACAGGTTGAAGCCAACCAGATAATCCAGTGCACGTCGCGCCTGCTGCGCATTGACAAGGTCCATCGACAACTTGCGCGGTTCGGCGACGGCAGCCTTGATGGCCTTCGGGGTAATTTCCGAAAACACCACGCGATGCACGTTCTTGCCTTCAAGCAAACCACGCTCGCGCAGGATCTCGGCGATGTGCCAGGAAATCGCCTCGCCTTCGCGATCCAGGTCGGTCGCGAGGTACAGCGATTCGGCCTTGCTTGCCGCCTTGGTGATCGCTGCAACGTGTTTCTCGTTGCGCTCGATCACCTCGTAATTCATGTGGAAGTCGCCGTCGGTATCGACCGCGCCTTCTTTCGGCACCAGGTCGCGCACATGGCCGTACGAAGCGAGGACTATGAAGTCCTTGCCGAGGTACTTGTTGATCGTCTTGGCTTTCGCAGGCGACTCAACGATGAGGAGATTCTTGGCCATGCTGCTGTCCTTGCCGCGTGGTCGGGCGGCGCAACGATCATGGCGGGAAGCGCCACGGCGGGGATGATGCGGAGTCAATAGTGTGTGGCGCTGGATACGGCGCAGCGCCAGCCGGCGTTGCAACCGCCGGGCGACATTGCTTATTCAGTGAACACACGCCGCAGCCGCAGTGTCAAGCGGCCTCGCGAGAAGCGGGTCACAGTTGGGGCAATGGTTTCAGCAAACCCGGCGCGCGTAGTGACCGCCGGGACTGGCGACGACATCGCCTTCCAGTTCCAGCAGGAACAGCATTGACGACAGCGAATCGACGCCCAGTTTCGTGCGTTCGGCGAGCACATCGATGGCGACACTGTCGTGTCCCAAGGCGTTCATCAGTGCCGCGTAATCGGGATCGCGATTGCGGGCGGCCATTGGCGTGGACGCTGCGGTTGCCGTGCTGCTTTCGGACGAGATCGCTGGATTACCCAAGCGCTCGCGCAGGCGTTCGCCCAGTTCGCCGGCCAGGGAACGCAGCTCGACAATCACCTCATCAGCCGTCTCAATCAGCTTGGCACCATCGCGGATCAGCCGATGGCAGCCGCGCGCCATCGGGTTGTGGATTGAGCCGGGAATGGCAAATACCTCGCGCCCCTGCTCTGATGCATATCGCGCCGTAATCAGCGATCCCGATTTCACGCTGGCCTCGACCACCAGCGTGCCAAGGCTCAAGCCCGCGATGATCCGGTTGCGCCGCGGAAACAGATTCGGCTTCGCCGTGGTCCCGGGTGGATACTCGCTGACCAGTGCCTGTTCGGCGCTGATGCGCTGGGCGAGTTCGGTCTGGGATCGCGGATAGATCATGTCTGGACCCGTCCCAAGCACGGCCACGGTTGCACCGCCAGCATCCATCGCCGCCACGTGTGCCGCGGCATCTATGCCTTCGGCGAGACCGCTGGTGATGGTGAAGCCCGCCGTCGCGAGGGCGCGCGCAAACGCCTTCGCTGTCGCGATGCCGCCTTGGCTGGCGTTGCGACTGCCGACGATGGCGATCTGCGGCATCCACAACTTTGCTGGCTCGCCAACGATAAACAGCGCCGCCGGTGCGCCGCTGACGTCGGCAAGCAGGGCCGGGTAGTCGACGTCCTGGCAGGTGATGAAGTGGTGGTTGGGCTGCGCCACCCACTCGCGATCAGCGGCGATGCGGTCCATGTCCGGCCGCTGCGCCCACTCGCGCGTTTCCGGATTCGCGCCCTCCAGCGTGCCGCGTTGCATGGCCGCCAAGGCGCCACTCGCGCTGCCATGCCGCAGCAGCGCCTTGCGCAAACCCATCGACCCAAAATGCGGCGCCCGGATCAGGATCAACCAGGCATCGAGTTCCGCGGTTTCCATACGCACTCTCCTTGATCTATGCAACAACGCTGTGCAACGTCCGGGGAAGTATACGTAGCGCCCGAACGCCGGTGCTGCGGTCAGCGAGTTTTTTGGTGCCGGCACCGTCCTAAGCGGGCTACCACCCCGCATCCTCGTCATTCCCGCGTCTTTCAACAGCCGAACGGCTGGTCAAGCGGAGGCGCACTTCAACAGCTGGAGGCTGATCAATCCATTTTGATCTCCGTCAAACGAGCGAAAAACAGCAAAGTCAAAATGGATCCTCGCTTTCGCGAGGATGACGAAGAACTTTCTTCGACCGGTCCATTCTGCTGGCGACATCATTCGCAACAGAACGACGCCCCCACACCAACCCCGCAACCCGACAACGCTACAATCCACCCGTCCCAACTGTCACTCGCGCCCATGGCCACCACCTTGCTCGCCGTTGTTCTTGCCCTTGCGGCCTGCTATGCGCTGCCGGACTTGCGCCGCCTGCGGGATTTCGGCTGGTT
>JAYUYW010000193.1:0-12957 GCA_043752325.1 Rhodanobacteraceae bacterium
TAATCACGTCCATGTCGTGCTGCGCGTCGATCTCCTCGCTGCCGAAGGGTAGTCTGACGAGGATGTGGCCGCTCGCTGGGTGCGTTTGTTTCCCGTGCACGCGAACGGTGCTGTTGATTCCGAGGCCTGCCGTCTCAAGGAGCAGGCGCTACACGGCAATGCGGAACGTCTCGCGATCTGTCGCCAACGCCTGGGCAGCCTGTCGTGGTTCATGCTCAGCCTGAACGAGCCCATTGCCCGCCGCGCCAATCGCGAAGATGCCTGCACGGGTCGCTTCTGGGAAGGCCGCTATCGCTGCCAGGCCTTGCTCGATGAAGCCGCGCTGTTGGCGTGCATGAGCTATGTCGATCTGAACCCGATCCGCGCCGGCATCGCCTATTCGCTGGAGACGTCGATGCACACCAGCGCCATGCAGCGCATCGCGGCGGTTAACGCAGATACCGTGTCGGCCGACACTGCTCTGGATGCCGTATGCAGTTCGCTTAGATCATCGCCGCTGTCGCTGCGCACCGACGCCTATCTGGAACTGATTGACTGGACCGCACGTCTGGTCCGACCTGACAAGCGCGGTGCAATCGCCGCGAGTACACCGCCAATACTGCGTCGACTGGGGCTGCACGAATCCCAGTGGACGCACCAGGTGCTCGGCATCGAAAGCCGCTATTACCGCGCCATCGGCCACGTCGATGCGCTGATCGAAAATGTGCACCAGCCGGGACACCCACAATTCTTAGTTCGGACCTTGTATCCGTAACCATTCGCGGAACCGCGATGGCCGCAGTCGGTAACGTGCGATGTTGCCTTCGTTGAGGTGGTGCAGTTCGCGAAACAGCATCGCAATGAAAATTTCCAGATCGGCCTGCGGCACACGGCCTTGCGAGATTCTCAGGATTGCCGCGTCATCATTGCGCGCGATTCGCTCATCGACGATGGTGCCGATGGCGTCTGTCAACGCCTCGCGGTACTGAAGCCGGAACGGATCGGGCTCGGGCAGTGCATCACGGATCACCGTATAGCGCCGGCAGGAACGCTCGTAAGCCCAGACGAACACGTCGCGCAAAAGCTCGATGCCGTTAAGCTCATACACGGCCAGGATTCCATCGACATAATCGATTTCCGGCACATCGACGAAGGACAGCGGCGCAAGGTTGCCCCGGATCAAAGGGATGTTTGCGGCCAGACGCGAAACGCGCTTGTTCACATCTTCGAAGGGTTGTAGATAGGGAATATGCACCATTGCGAAGAAGGCCTGCTCAAACGGATCGGCGATGGCTTGGGCCTTGGCGAGAAAAAGATCGAGACATTCCTCGATCTGCTGGGGAATCGCCAGCGGGTGGAACACGGTCCCCGAGATTGCGACTTCGATGCGGCGCAGACGGCCTTCCGCAGCGGCATCCGGCAAAAGGTTCTGCGCCAGCAACGCGTGCAGGTTCTGGAGGGTGTAGCGGTTGAAGCCGATTTCCTCAGCCTGATCCACCAGCATCTCGATCGCGGCCTTGTGGTTCAGGATCATCTGCGCGGCGAGCCGATCCTTGCCTTCGGCGAAGCGGCCGAATTCGATCAGGTTTTGCGTATCGAGCCGAGTGTAGGTGTTGCCTTCGAGCCGACTGGACGACCAGGACAGGTCGATCAGCAGGCGATCCAGAATTTGCCATGCGTAGGTTCCCGCCGGGCGTTCGCCGACAGGCGAGCGCCCTTGCTCGTGCAGATGGGTGCGCATTTCCTGCGGAAGGTAGTGGTCGCGATTGGGGTCATATGCGTCCAGGAACGAGCGGACGTAGCCAACCGGGTTACGTTGGGCGACATGGCGGCGAATGAGATTGCGTAGTTCTTCGCCCGACGCGCTTACAGGAATCGAGAATTCGAGGTTTGCTGTTGCTTTCACCGTGAACGAAGCTGTTTCCGGCGACAACACGACAGTTCGCGATGCCGTGCGATACCGTCGTGATGGCCCCGCGCCCGTTGCCACCAGTGCCCCGGATTCGACCAGCCTGGCAAGCCATCGCTGCAAGGTGCGCCTGGGTATCTGCGGAAACTGCGACAGGCCTTGGGCCAAGCTCAAACCATCGGCGCTGAAGGCGACTGCGGCTTTCATATCCTCTAAAGTCGCCATAGGGTCGATTCCGTGGAAATGTGGCGCTATTTTGGCGCGATTGCCGCAATCGCGCCACTATTTCGGCGGCACGGCTGCATTGCGCCACTGTTCGAGGTGTTTCGAGTGGCGTGACGACCAACTCGAGCCAATCGCTTCGACCTGCAACCGAAACAAGGAGGGCAACCGCAATCTGGGGTTGGTCGTCGATTTGACTCGCCGATTCCGTTCCGCCGAAGATTGATCACGCGGCCCTGCTGACGGAAAAACGGGGTCAGGTTCACTTCCTAGGCGACGCCGTGCGGCTGGAGCCCTGGTTCGACTCGGGCTACATCGCGGCTCCGGAATACCTGCCGCCCTGGATGCAGCGCGCCAAGGGACTCGCCGGGGTGCTTGCCTTCTCGCTGTTCGCCAACAGAATCCGTCTCGAGGGCCTCACGGAAGAAGACGTCGTCCCCCTCACCTGACTCGGCACGTTTTTGATGCGTTGCATTTCTCTCGGTCGTGAGCAAGCGAAGGCGGCCGCTCGCTCACGGCTGCTGCGCAGTTGCTTGCGTTCAAAAAAATGGAAAGAGTGGCAAGACACAAAACGTCAACAGCCTGAATGTGGCTAGCGCAATGCAACGACTCGCGTCGGCATTCATGCGCCAGACAAATCCACATCGTCAGGATGTGGCTCGCTCTTCCGACAGGCAGAGCCAATACATCCATCAACAACGAGGTATCAAACCATGACGGACGTCAAGAAAGACCATAATGTTGGTTCAGGAACGGGTGCAGCGGCAGGTGCGGTAACAGGCGTGGCCGTGGGCGCAGTGGGTGGACCCATTGGTATGGTTGTGGGCGGCATCATCGGCGGAATTCTCGGCTCCAAGGCCGGCGACTCCATCGCCGAAGCGGTCAATCCCACGGAATACAACAAGCACTGGGAAACCAACTATCGCAATGCCGATTACTACGCCGATGGTCGCGAGTGGAAGGACTACGAGCCGGCCTACGGTCTCGGCTATCGCGGCTATGTGCAGAACCGCGAGCCCTTCGAGAATGTCGAAAACAAGCTCGAGCGCGAGTGGAACGAAGTAAAAGGCGATTCGCGCCTGGCGTGGAGCGAGGCGAGGGGTGCAGTGCGTGACGGTTGGCATCACGTCGAGCGTGCCCTGCCGGGTGACTTCGACCGCGACGGTCGCTGATCCCAGCGTTGCAGAAACATCCGGGGCTTTGACTGGCCCCACGCAACACCCGAAGGGCGCCTCACGGCGCCCTTCTTCTTGTTCTCGAGCATATTTGCACCACCTGCACTCAGCTCGGAGAGTTCCGATTCGCAGCGTGACCCACCGATGATGCTCCAACTCGACCATTCCACCCACTTCCCGAGGTGATGCGCGCAACAACCGGAACAACCAAAATCTGGCTTTGCTCCTATGACCTGACGCGCCGATTTCCTACTTCTGAAGCTGGTTCACCCGGCCATGCTGTCGTCATGACAACCGCTTGCAGCCAACTCGTCGACACCAATAGTTCCGGTTACTACCGCTGTGTCTCGCGCTGCGTACGTCGCGCTTGGTTGTGCGGGCTCGATCAGTTCACGGGACAGCCCTTCGAGCATCGGCGCGGCTGGATTGAAGAACGCCTGTTGGAACTGGCGGATGTCGTTGCGATCAGCCTGTACGCCTTTGCGGTGATGAGCAACCACGTCCACGTCGTCTTGCGCGTGGATCAGCGCGCAACCGTTACTCGGGAAGTGATCCTGCCCCCGTTCTGCCCCCGTTCTGCCATTCTGCAAACGCCGAGCGGCCTCACGAGGAAACCGCCACAGTGGTGCGCGTCTCAGCGCTTTGCTGCGTAGGCCGCGCGGATGCGCTCGATGCTCAGCGCTTCACTGGCCGACGGTGGGGGCAGCCCGGCCGTCTTGCAGTATTCGGCGAAACGCGGATCGTCGCGAAAGCGCAGCAGCAGGGGATCGAAAAGCGCGGTGTGCACGCTGGCGTCGCCGCGGCTCCAGTCGCGCTGTAGCCATTCGAAGGTTTTGTCCGCGTCGCCGCGCAGGGCTTGGACGCGAGCGATCTGATAGGCGACACCCTTGCTTTGCCCGTCGGTTTCGATGAGGCGTTGAAGTGCCGCATCGGCGGCCGAGGCGTCGGTGCCGATCTGCAGCGCAAGCGCCAGATCGCGATCGCGCCAGCTGCCCTTGCCCTCTGCCAAAGTTCGCGCCGTCACCGCGTCGCCGCGCAAAATGGCCAGCACGACTCGTTTGCTGGCAAACCATCCAGCCTGATCCGGTTCGAGGTCGACAGCCTCGCGCAAGCTTGCTTCTGCTTCGTCCAGCCGGCCGACGCCGATCAGCAAATCGGCCAGCTGGACGCGGCCATGCGCGGCCAGCGGGTCGCCCTCGATGAAGTTGCGACGCTCTTCGATGGCTTCGTTCACGCGCCCCAACGTGGCCAAAAGGCTGCTCACTGCCCCATGCGTGGGGTCGGTGTCCGGTACCAGCGGCAGGGCGATGCGGAATTCTGCGAGTGCGCCGTCCCAGTCGTGCTCGGCGACGCTCAACCACACTGCGCGGATTGCATGCGCCTGCCCGAAATCGGGCCGTAGCCGCAGTGCCGTGTCGATGTCGTCGCGCGCCTGTGAGTACGCTGCGCGCGCCACATCGCCGGTCAATTCGAATCTTGCGAGATAGGTGCGCTGCGATGCCAGCCATGACCAGGCTTGCGCGTAACCCGGATCGAGCTCTATCGCTCGCTCGAAATGCTCGATGGCCTTGCGGGTATTGTCGTCGCCCATGTAATACGTGGCCTGCAGATAGGCCTCGTAGGCTTCGAGGTTGCCGCTGGAAGGGTGTCCGGTCTCGACCGCGCCAGGCAATCTGTGCAGCAGCTTGACCTGCAGCGCTGCGGCGACGGCCAGCGTGATCTCATCCTGCAGGGCGAACAAATCGCTGTAGGCACGATCAAAGCGCTGCGTCCAGACGGTGCTGCCGTCGGCTGTACGGATCACCTGCATGGTGATGCGCACGTCGTCGCCGATGCGTTGCACGCTGCCTTCGACCAGATGGGCGACGCCGAGTTTTTCGCCGATGGACTTGCTGTCTTCTTTGCTCTCGCGGAACCGGAACGAGGAACTGCGGCCGATGACCTTGAGTCCTTCAAGCTGCGAAAGTGTGTTGATAAGGTTCTCGGAAATTCCGTCCGACAGAAATCGCTGATCGACCTCGCCGCCGGCGTTGATCAGCGGCAGTACGGCGATGCCGCGGCTCTTGGTGGGGACGGGCGCGGAGTTCGTAGTCGGCACGGACACTTGCCGCGGCCACCCCATGTGGACCGCAGAGGCGAGCGCTGCGAGCAGCAGCACCAATAACCCAGCATATGCAGGCTTGCGAAGACGGGCGCGATAGCCGGCGCGTGACGACAATGACAAAGATCCAGCCGCCGTGAGCGGCGCAGTCCCGACCTGCGCAGACCCGCTGGGATTGTCCTGCGGCTCCGCAGTCTGCGCCGCCGCGTCGCGAAACGCGTCACCAGCGGTCGGCGCGCGCGCCGTGATCTCGTCGTGATCCATGGAAAATCGCACGTCTCCGTCGAAACGGTAACCGATGCCATACAGAGTGTGCAGCCTGCTCGCGCTGTCCTGGAGCACATGGCGGATGCGCAGAATGACCCGGTTGAGCACGCTCGGCGTGACATGACGATGGCCCCACACAGCGTCGAGGATTTCGTCGCGCCTGAACGCCCTGCCCGGCGTCTGCGCCAGCAGAACCAGCACATCGAAAACCTTTGGCTCGATCGCGGTCTCGGTGCCGGCGACACTCAAGCGCCGGCCGACGAGATCGATTTCGATCGCATCGAACACCAGGTAGCGAAATTTTCCCTCGACGTCCATGGCGTTCGGCCTCAGAAACGGGATGGGTGGGCGCTCTGCATGCCACCTCGGATGTTAGGACTGTTCTGCGCGGGCTGCCACCTCATTGCCCTTCGAAAAACGCGACCCCCTCCGCATTCTGGATGTTATCCAGAAACTTCATTGGGTTATGCGCTTGCCCCACGAGCCGCATTCACGCTGCCTGGAGCTCCAGGAACAAAATCATCAGGCGATCATCAGGAATTCTCATCGGGTGATCAGGTTCCCAAGCGCATACCGGCGCAGTCTTGGCGGGCTGGCCGGCAGCGCAGCGGGCTGCGAATTTACCGTAATCCGTATCGCCTGTGCTCGTCATACCCGTCTGTGGGAACGGTAGAAGCAACGTCTGGATTCTCCACACTCTTTCTTGCAAATAAGGAACCGCCATGAATCGTGCCCTCAGATTTGTTCCGACGATCCTCCCCCTCTTCATGCTCGACGTCGGCGTGGCCAATGCGCAGAGCTTCGGCGCTTGGGGCGAACCGCAGCCGCTAGCGGCGATCAACACGGCGGCCTTCGCGGAAGGCTGCCCGATCGAAGGACCGGACGGGCTGTCCTTTTATTTCGCCTCCAACCGCACCGGCGGACAGGGCAAGTTGGACAACTGGCGCGCGTTCCGCGCCACGCAGCAGTCGCCTTGGGGCGCGGCCGAAAACCTGGCGCCGCCAGTTAATACAGGCGAGTTCGATTATTGCCCGACGCCGCTACCCGGCAACCAGCTGTTGTTCGTCAGCTCGGTGCAGGTCACCGCTGCGCAAACGACGCCGACGTACTTCGACTGCTTTGCCGGCGACACGCCGCCGCCGCCGCCAGTGGGTGGCCCGTCTGCCGGAGACATGTTTCTCAGCACGGAAGCTTCGGCCAATGCCTGGGCGACGCCGATCAACCTCGGCTGCCTTCCCACTGGCCCGAACACCGCGGGCGCAGAATTCAGTCCTTCACTGGTGACGACGACCGCAGGCACGTTCCTGTTCTTCTCGAGCAACGGCTATGCCGACAGCCAGGGCCAGGACATCTACGTGAGCCAGCGGGCCAACAACGGCAGCTTCGGTCCGGGCGCGCGCGTGGCCGAGTTGTCCAGCACCGGCGACGACCGCATGCCGAACGTGCGCTCCGATGGCCTCGAGATCGTATTCAGCTCGAACCGCGCCGGCGGAACCACGTTCGACCAGGACATTTACGTCGCAACGCGCCCGAACACCAGTTCGCCGTGGTCGGCGCCGGTGCGAATCAACAATACGAACATCAACAGCAGCGCATCGGAAACGCGCTCCTCGCTTTCGGCAGACGGCTTGCGGCTTTACTTCGGCCGCAAGCTCACCGTCGATGATCCCGGCGATGTGTTCGTCGCCACTCGCGAAGCGGGTAACGGCCAAGGTGCGCAGTCCGTGGCCGTGCCAAGCCTCTCCACGCCGATGCTGATCCTGCTTGGCGTTCTGCTGGGTGCCTTCGCGTGGCGGAGAAAGTCGCGCGCAGCCTAGTGGCGCCATACACCTCCACGGAGTTATCACCACGGCGTCGCTGGAAAGCCAATCGACCTCGGCCAGACGGACACGGCATGCATACCCCAACAGAACTCGAAAACAAGCCCTGGGTGTCACGATGTCTTCCGCGTGTCCCGGTTCTTTACCGATTCAGATTGTGGGTGTCCCGGCTCTTTCCTAGGTGTCCCCGTTCTTTCGGCTCTTTCCTGACGAAACCCTGCAAATCGATGCAGTGGCAGTCGCGACCAGTTTCCACATCCTGCTTCAGCAATCATCCATTCAATGTCCCGCCGTCAGTTAAAGCGGCGGGACGTTTCGATCCGGGAGCTACCATGTCACGCCATACGCGCACAACTTCATCACTACTGGTGGCGCTGGTCGCCAGTGTCTTTGCCTTCAAGGGCAACGCTGCGCAGGCGGTCACCTATACCGTTGGCACGGGCGGCGAATGCACGCACTCAACAATCGCAAGTGCGGCCGCAGCCGCAGAGGGCAGTCCGGGCCCGGACACCATCCGCGTCTCTTTTGCAATTCCCGGCGTTCCAACCGCCGCTTACACCAGTCAGGCGATTGCGCTCACTGCCAGCCAGGAGCTCGACATTGTTGGCGGCTTCGCCAATTGCTCGCCGGGCGCGACAAGGACCGGCCGAGTCATCCTCGATGGTGACGGCGGAGCCACCGAGCCGGTATTCCGAATCACCGTCCCCACTGGCGGCCTTGTACGGATGTCGTACCTGACTATTCGGAAAGGTGATGAAGACGGTAGCGGCAGGGGCGGCGGCATCTACTTCAAGGGCAATGGCATCCTTGAACTCAGCCATCTTGCGATCACGCAGAGCATCGCCGGTTACGGCGGCGGCATCTACGCTGAAGGAACTGGCAGCGTAACCCAACTGGTGATCGGCGAGGACGTCGCGATTGTCGACAACACCGCCCGCTACAACGGCGGCGGTGTCGTCAATGACGGCACCAAAATGACGATGACCCAGCCCGACAGCTATATCGCCAACAACCAGGCGCAGGGCGTTTTCATACCTTTCCCCATCAGCGCGTGGTCCGGCGGCTACGGCGGCGGACTGCTGGTATGGTCCGGGAGCAGGCCAGCCTATACGCATCTCGGCAGCACCGGCTTCGGCAACGCCGGCGCGATCTACATCAACGACGCGCGCCAAGGCGGAGGCGTCGCGGTCCTGGGCAACGACAACATCGCCCAGCTGGAGCTGTTCTCAACCGATCCCGCGCGGCCGATGCGCATCAAGGGCAACAGCGCCAGCGTCGATGGCGGCGGCGTCTACCTTGGGCGCTCCGACAGCGAATTCGGGAGTGTAAGGCTTTTCGCCTGGTTTGCCTACATTGAGGACAACGTGGCGCCCACGGGCGCGGCGGTCGCGGTTCGGGGGAATTCAGGAGGCACCTTCGGCGTCTACTTCAATGACCCGGCCAACAGGCCGTCGGGTGCGATCAACTGCCCCGTCGACAAGCCCTGCGGCAGCATCAGCGCAAATGCCGCGCTCGACAACACATCGCAACCGACCGGCGGTATCGTCGAGGTCGACCCGTTCGGCTTCACGCGTTTCTATCGCATGACGTTCGAGGGCAATTCCGGAGAGTCCGTGTTTCGCGGCAATGGTGGAGGTGGGAGCCAAGGGTTCGAGACGCATCACGTCGCGATCACCGGCAACTCGACGTCGAACTACCTGATCGCGGCTGGTGGCGACGGCAAAATCTCGCTGCAGGACACGACGATCGGCGGCAATGTGATCGGGGCCACGACGGTGTTGCGCTTTGGCAACTCGTATGCGGGTGCCAGCCAGTTGCTGCGCTCGATCATCTGGCAGCCGGGCAAGACAACGCTGCAACTAACGAGCGGCCCGCCGCTCGACCTGGTCGATAACATGGTTAGTGAGCGCGCTTCGCTCGATGGTGGCACCTCGCCTTATGTGGTCCAGCAAGACCCGCGCTTCGTCGATCCCGCGAACGGCGACTACTCGCTGCGCGCAGGATCACCCGCGCTCGACTACACACCAAGCGTCGCCAACGACGCCAACGACCTTTACTCGCAACCGCGCGACATCGACCTCCCCATTGTCGAAAACTTCCGCGGTCGCCGCGATCTCGGCGCGATCGAAAGGCAGGCGCTACAGCCACTCGTGCTCAATATGAATTTCGATGCGGACCTTCGACTGTGGAACACGGCGACTGCCGGTGTCACTACCTGGGATAACACAGCCAACGTGAGTGGCACGGCCGGCTCGGGCTCCGCGCACATCCGGTTGCCCACTGCGGTCACTGGAACGCGGACCGGGGGCGTGGTCCAGTGCGTGCACCTGCCCGGTCCGGGTATCTATTCGCTCAACGGCTCGGGGCGTGGCACTGGCACCACGATCACGCCGGGTGACCTTGCCGAGTTGTATTGGGAATTTCGAAGGGTCGGTGGCGAGAATTGCACGAACGGCGCGGCGAACGCGACTGGCACCAAGACGCTGTCCAACGGCAATAGCTGGAGGAGGCCCGCGACGCCCACCTACATCACCGTGACCGAGCAGGAATGGACTTTCACCAGCTCGATTGCGGTGACGCTGGTCGCGGTGGAAAGCGGCCCCGCCGGTGCACCGACCAACGCATGGTTCGATGGTATTACGCTCGGCGTCGGAGGCGACGACACGATCTTTGCCAGCGGATTCGACAGCCTGTAGACGCACACCGGTGCGTAAACAACCGGGACCGTAAACAACCGGGACAACCGTAAACGACCGGGACAACCACAATCCCACGTTGCTCCTACGAACTGACGCGCTGATTTCCTACTGCTGCAGTTTGATCGCGCGTGCATGCTGTCGGGCGACACCGCGCTGGCCGGTTCGTTTGCAGACAACACGCCGGCAGGCGACAGTGCCGGATCGGCCTACATTTTCGCCCGCAGCGGTACGGCGTGGTCGCAGCGGTCAAAGCTGACGGCCGGCGACGGCGCAGAGGATGATTACTTCGGCTGGTCGGTTGCGCTGTCCGGCAACACCGCGCTGGTGGGGGCGGTTGGAGACGACAGCGCCGTGACCGGCAATCTCGACCTGGGCGCGGCCTACCTTTACACGGACAACCCCAACATCTTCAGCAACGGGTTCGAGAGCGTGCCGTGAGTTTGCTGAAACTCTGGGCGATGTGCCCCGCCTGATCGCGGGCCGAAACGCTATCCGTCGAATCAAAGGGGCGCATTCTGGGTTTGCAATGGTCATCACCAACGTGCACTGAATGTATTTGGTGTTGCTCGCGTTGCAAATCGACCGGGATGGACGCCGAAAATGCGGGAGTTCCGGCGAGGGCTGAGTGCCGGTCGCTGCGGCTCAAGGTCACCGAGTCGTTGTACGAGAACGGTAACGCGCAGACCGAACGAATCGACTCGGACGCTGACGGGATCGCCGATGTAGTGCGGACATTTCGACATGGCGTCATGGTGAAGTCCGAGCTCATCAACCCGCTGACGAATCTCCCCGTCCGTGTGGGCTACTGGAATCTCGGGACTCTGCAACGCGCGGACATCGATAGAGACAAGGATGGTGTCCTCGAGACTCGGATCACATACTCGCGGCTGGAAGAGGAGATGAAGAGAGTGGCAATTCGCTAGGCGCTCATCAACTACTGACTCAGCACAGCGCCTAGGCGAAGTCGCCAGGAGTCGATCCCTTCCGCTTTGAACAAAGGGCTCTGACCCCATTGCTGGGATCGGGTTCACGCCCGCAATCCGACGAGATCAGTGCAGATACGCGATCGATTTTTCTTGCATCGAAAGGCACTCTGACCCCGATACAGATGAGGGTAGAGCGTAAGCTGGCATGGATTTACGAACCAGACATCATGGCGACATCGATGAAGACGACGCTTGTTTGGTTGTCCCGCATAGCCGCGGCGCTGGCGATCATCATAGTGCTCGTTCTGGCTGGGGTGTATGCGGCTTCGGAATACATCAGGGTGCGTACCTATCAAGCGCCGCCTGCGCCGCTCAAAATCGCAGCGACGCCAGAATTGATACAGGCGGGCGCCCGTCGTGCACGCGTTTTCGGCTGTACTGCTTGTCATGGCGAAGATCTTCGGGGAAAGCTGTTCTCCGACGAACCCTATTTCGCAACCAGTTACGCCGCCAACGTAACGTTGTCTGCCCGCTCCTACACCGACGAGCAACTGGCTCAGCTGTTTCGCCACGGAATCAAGCGTGACGGGAAAGCGATCTATGCGATGCCCTCGTCCATGTACCACTACTGGACAGACGAGGAACTCGCCTCGCTGATTGCCTACGTGCGCTCGCTCAGTGCCGGCGGCGTCGAGCAGCCGGCGCCAAGAATAGGACCGTTACTGCGCCTGGCAGTCGTCAGAGGCGATATCAGACCGGAGGTGCACTGGATTGCGCAGTCCAGAACGCGGAGCGCAGCCGTACTCGGGCCCGAACATGCTGCGGGACGCCACATCGCAATTACCGTTTGCACCGAATGCCACGAGACTGATCTCACCGGGATCGGTAGAAATCCCGACCTCAGGATCGTGGCTGCCTATGATCTTGTGCAATTCCGGCATCTGATGCGCACTGGCAAAGCGCTTGGCAATCGCGAACTCGGCCAAATGTCCGAGACAGCGCGAGCGCGCTTCAGCCATCTGACCGATGACGAGGTCGCAAGCCTCCATTCGTATCTAACGGCAAGGGCAATGCTGCCCATCGAGAAGCCGCAGTGACGTGACAAGGTGGGCGCGGCGCGCGCAGCTGGATCAGCCGCTTCGTCTCGACAGACTATCTGTGCCAGAAAAATGACGTTGATCTCTTTGCTGGAAGCGATCAGGAACATCGAGGTCAGCTCTTGTATTGCTACGTCTTACCGACGTACAAAGTGAGCGAGTAAGCGCGTCAATGTCGCGTCACAAGACCTATGATCGTGCGTCCGCACGAACCCAACGGGAGTTGCCATGGCGCGCACGAAACGATTGCTGCCCGGTTTGTTGTTGGCGGGTCTTGCAGCGGCGGCCCCCGCCGCGCACGCCGACGCGCTCGGCACCTGGCTCGATAACAGCGCCGCGTGCCTCGCGACGCTCAACGGCTTCAATGAAGGCCGGCCGTGGCTGCAATTGAAGATCGCGCCGGATCGCGTGACCGTGCAGGTCGAATCAGGCGGCCGCGACGACGTCGCAGCCACGTTGATCTGCGAGGGCGGCAGTGACGGTATTGCGGAAGGCGCGGCATTCGCGGTTCCCAACGAGATCTCAGGGGGTGCCGACCTGCCCGACGAACGCCTCGATCGCGACGCCTATGACCGCGCCGGATTGTCTGAGCTGGTGAAGCGTGCGACCAGTCTGGCTGACGTGCCCGAGCAAGTGCCGCAATTGCTGGTGGTAACTTCGTTGGCATTGCCCGCACCGGTGGTGCAGACCACGGTGACGTTCGATCAACCAGCGGCGCGCAGCGTCACCTTCGACGCCGCTGGCCGCGAAGTCGAGGATCGC
>JAYUYW010000194.1:0-5327 GCA_043752325.1 Rhodanobacteraceae bacterium
CTCGGCAACAACACAGGCAGCCGACCTCGTCGTAAACGTTACCGGCGTGCGCGCACACAAGGGCACGCTCAGCCTTGGCGTCTACGACACCGCGGCAGCATGGGACGGCGATGGCAAGGCGATAGCCGCTGGTCGAAAGACTCCGAATACGGACCAGCTCACGTTCCGCTTCACCGATCTCCCTGCCGGCATGGTCGCGTTGATGGCGATGCACGACGAGAACGGCAACGGCAAGCTCGACAGCAATTTCCTGGGCATGCCGACCGAGGGCTACGGCTTCAGCAACAACCCCAAGGTGATGCGCAAGGCACATTTTGATGAAGCGGCTGTCGAAGTCGGCGAAACGCCTGTAACGATCACGCTTAAGCTGCGTTGAGGAATATCGCCATGAACCGTCGCGATTTTCTTTCACGACTTGTCGTTGGTGCGGGTGCGTTGGCACTGGCGCCGAGCCTGCTTAATGCCAAGATGGCGAGTAGCGTCGACGCCTTCGCGGCGACTCAACGCAAGCATCCGTGGCAGGTTGGTTGGCATGGTGTCGCTGACCAGTCGTTCGCACCGGCTCTCGCGACGGTCGAAGGGAAAATTCCCGCGGGGCTGCGTGGCGTGCTGTATCGCAACGGGCCGGCGCTATTCGAGCGCGCCGGACAGCGCTACCAGCACTGGTTCGATGGCGATGGTTTGATGCACGCCTGGAATATTGGCGACGGGCGCATCCGCCACCAGGCAAAGCTTGTTGAAACCTACAAGCTGAAGACCGAGCGCAAGGCTGGCCGCTTCGTTATTCCCGCAGCCGGCACGACCATTGCCGACCCCATCGAGATCCGCAACAACGACGACGCGAATACTGCCAACACCTCCGTCGTGGAAATCGACGGAAAGGTTTACGCACTGTGGGAAGCGGGGTCGGCGATCGAGCTGGATCCGGTCACGTTGGCGACGCTCGGCCCGAAGACCTGGCGCGACGATCTCGCCGCCGCGCCGTTTTCTGCGCATCCACTGCGCGATCGCGACGGTACGATCTGGAACTTCGGTTTGTTGTCGATGGTCGGTGGCATCGGACTGATGATCTGGAAGATCGGCGAGGACGGCAAGCTTGCGGCGATGCAGACTCTGAAGGACGCACAGGACGGCTACCTGCACAGCTTCGCGATGAGCGAGAACTATTTGATCTTCGTGCTTGCGCCGTACCAGATGGGCGACGATGGATCTTTCTTCGAGCGGCTCAAGTTCCAGACCAACCTTCCATGTCGAATCGCCGTGGTTCCGAAGAATGCGCTGGACAGGCCGCGCTGGTTCGATGCCGATTTCGCGATGGCTTACCACTTCGCCGATGCATTTGAGAGCGGTGAGCAACTCGTCGTACGAGCGGCTCGCCACCTCGACTTGAACGAAGCACGTTCGCCACAAGCCGAATTGATGCGTGGAAATGCGCAAGCGCCGCGCACGACGCCACCAGATCTGGTGACGCTGACGATCAATCTGCGCAAAGGCGATGCGCGTTGGGGCTCCACCGGAATTGCGCCGGTTGAATTTCCACTGTTCGACTCGCGTGCGCGCAACGAAAAGGAGTCAATCCTTTACGCACCAACTTCGGTCGGAAAATCAGACGCCCCATTCACAAATGCCGTCACCGCGATCGACCTGCATCGCGGCAAACAGACCAGCCATCGCTACGGCGACAGCATCATGTCCGAAGAGCATGTTTTCGTGCCTAAGCCTGGCAGCACGAAAGCAGGGCAGGGCTGGTTGGTCGGTAGCCTGCTCGACTACGGCAAGCAGCGCAGCGGCATCGCAATCCTTGATGCCGAACGCGTCGATGCGGGTCCACTCGCAACGGCGTGGCTGGACACGGTGTTCCCGCTCGGCTTCCACGGAACCTTCAGCGCGGCCTGAATCAGCCTGACAATGGTTTCGGAGCAATGAGGGCCATCCCGTATCATGCGGCGATGGCCCGCCGAAAACCGCCTGCAACCCAAGCACTGTTCTCCTCTAATCCCGTCGACGACAGCCTGAAGCCGCTCGCCGAACGAATGCGTCCGCGCAGCCTCGACGAGATTGTCGGCCAGTCACGGCTGATGACGCCGGACAGTTCGTTGCGCCGCGCGATTCAAGCCGGGCGCATCCATTCGATGATTCTGTGGGGCCCGCCCGGTTGCGGCAAGACAACCTTGGCTTTGCTGTTGGCGCGTTATGCCGACGCACGTTTCACTGCAATTTCTGCGGTGATGTCTGGACTTTCAGACGTGCGTGCGGCGCTGGCCGAATCCGAAGTCGAGTTCACGCAAGGTCGACGCAGCGTGCTCTTCATCGATGAAGTGCATCGATTCAACAAGACCCAGCAAGATGCGTTCCTGCCTTTCATCGAACGCGGCGTGATCATCTTTGTCGGTGCGACCACCGAGAACCCATCATTCGAACTTAACTCGGCCCTGCTGTCGCGCTGTCGCGTGTACGTGCTCGAATCGGTGTCGGTCGACGACATCGTTGCCGCGCTGCAACGCGCGTTGGGCGACAGCGAGCGCGGACTTGGAGAAATGCACCTGCGCGTCGACTCGGCGTCGTTGCGCTTGATCGCGCAAGCGGCCGATGGCGACGTTCGCCGCGCATTGACCTTGCTCGAGATCGCCGCCGAACTTGCCGTCGATAGCGTGATCGACGCGGCGACATTGGAACAGGTGCTGGCTGATCGCAGCCGCCGCTTTGACAAGGGCGGCGAGCAGTTCTACGACCAGATTTCCGCCCTGCACAAGTCGGTGCGTTCATCCGATCCCGATGCAGCGCTGTACTGGTGTCTGCGCATGATGGATGGCGGTGTCGATCCGGCCTACCTCGCGCGAAGGCTGACGCGTATGGCCATCGAGGACATCGGCCTGGCCGACCCACGTGCCTTGACCATCGCGCTGGAAAGCTGGGATTGCTACGAGCGCCTTGGCTCGCCCGAAGGCGACTTGGCCCTTGCGCAAGTCGCGATCTATCTTGCCATCGCCGCCAAAAGCAACGCCGCCTATGCCGCCTTCAACGAAGCCAAGGCCGAGATCAGGGCGCGCGGCACGCTGGATGTTCCGATGCACCTGCGCAATGCGCCAACCAGATTGATGAAGGAGCTGGGTTACGGCAAGGGCTATCAGTACGATCACAACGCAGAGGGTGGCATTGCGCTGAACCAGATCTGCTTGCCCGATGAGTTGGCAGGCCGTGAGTTTTACCGCCCCGTGGATCGCGGCATGGAAGTGAAGATCGCCGAGAAGTTGAACGCGATTCGTGTCGAGCGTGCGCAGGCGCGCGAGGACAAATCGTGATCGTCGATTGCTGATGCGCGAATCAACGATGGTTCGATTGGCGCTTGCCGCAACCCTGCTGAAGGCGATCGCCATCATCGTGTTCGTACTGCAATCCGGTTCGGCGAGTTCGCAGGATGGCGCGACCCAAAACGACATCGCGCAGCTTGCAAGACGAATCGACGCCCAACTTGATGCGCCGCATTTCGCTGCGGCAAGCTGGGGCGTCAGCGTGGTCTCGCTCGATAGCAGAAAAATTCTATACCAGCGCAGTGCCGACCGGCTGCTTGTGCCGGCTTCCATCGCCAAGCTCTACACCGCTGCGCTCGCGCTGCATACTTTTGGCAGCGAGTACCGAATTCCGACCACGGTGTTCGCTACGGCACGTGCAGGACGCGACGGCCAGCTTCGCGGCGACCTAGTTCTTTACGGCTACGGCGACCCGACCTTGGGCATCGGCAGCCATGCCGATTGGGCACACACACTTGCCATGCAGATTCGCAAGGCCGGCGTCACCCAGGTTCGCGGCGACCTGATTGGCGACGCGACGCGTTACGCCGCACCGCTCTACGGCAGTGGCTGGGAGGCGGCCGACCTGCAGCATTGGTTCGGCGCGCCGACTTCCGCGCTGAGTATCGACGACAACGTCGTAAAGCTGGCGATCACGCCGGCGCCGCAGGTAGGCAAGTTCGCGAAGATCGAATTCCATCCTGCAACGTCCGCGCCAAAACTCGACAACACGCTGCGCACGGCCCCGGCGCGCACGCCGGGCGACATCAGCCTGATCCGTCGCCCCGGCAGCAACACGCTGTATGCGTTCGGCTCCATTGCCGCTGACGTTGGCGAGCAGAACTACAAGGTTGCATTGGCCGATCCTGCGCTGGTCGCCGTGATCCAGTTGCGACAAGCTTTGGCCGATGTCGGTATCGCTATCACCGGCACCTTGCGCAGCGTCTATTGGCCCTCACGCGACGAAGCGTTGGCGGACAAGGATAGGATCGAAATGGCGAAGGACTGGTCACCCACGCTCGGCGAAATCATTCATCGCGGGCTGAAGGTGTCGCAGAACCTCTACATGCACAATCTCCTATTGCTGGTCGGTGCGCGCGAGAACGACCAACGCATCGCTGTGCTGGAAGACGATGCGCGGCCACTCGCGTTTCGCAGCAGCGAGACGCTGGGCAGTGACGCCATGGGCAGATTTCTAGGCAGCTTGGGAATCACACCGCGCGAAGTAGAACTGGAAGAGGGGGCCGGGCTTTCTCGGCGCGACTTGACCACGGCGTCGGCGATGACGAAATTACTGGTTGCAACTGCAGTTGATCCGAAATACCTGGCATTGCGCCAGGCGCTGCCTGAAGCCGGCATCGATGGAACCCTGCTTGCCCGTATGCGCAACTCGGTGGCGCTGGGCCAGGTCCACGCCAAAACCGGCAGCATGAGCATGAACACAGCACTGGCGGGATACGTGACCACCGCCGCGGGTGAGCGATTGGCGTTCGCGATCATGTTGAACAACTACAAGCCCAACGGCGACGGCGCAGCCCGATCCAGCGCGGAACTGGACAGCATCGCGATATTGCTCGCCGAATTGCGCCAACGCTCGGTGCGTTAGCCGAACCGATGCTGCACTGCCCGATGCGACGTTGTCGGTTCAGGCGTAGCGATGCAGACACGTCAACGAGGGGAGGGGAACCATGCGTATCGTCATCGCGGCGCTGATCGGCGCCATCGCGATTTTCATCTGGCAAACCATTTCGCACACATTTCTGCCGATAGGCGAAATGGGATTTCGGCAGCCGGCGAGTGAAGAAAGCGTCATGCAGTCTATTGCCAGCGGCATGCCGGAGTCAGGCATCTATATGTTGCCCAGCCTGGATCCGGCCAAGTGGGGTGATGAAGCAGCCATGGCGGAGTGGGAAACAAGGGCCAAGGCGAATCGTTTTTCATTCGTGGTCGTCAGCCCGCCGCAGGAGAACCCTGCGAGCATGGCCAAGGCCTTGACCGTGCAATTCATCTGCAGCTTCATCATGGCGCTGGTTATCG
>JAYUYW010000195.1:0-5316 GCA_043752325.1 Rhodanobacteraceae bacterium
GATAGTCATCGCCTTCCAGGTTCAAGTTGGCGAGCGGATCAAGTCGATGCGCGTCGAACCCGGCGGAAATAATCAGCAGCTCGGGCGCGAATGCATCCAGTGCAGGCAACACGACCGATTCGATGGCAGCGTGGAATTCGGCAGAACCTGCACCGGGTGGCAGCGGCGCATTGACGATATTGTCGGCGCTGCCATGTTCATCAACGCGCCCGGTGTCTGGATACAGCGGCGACTGGTGGGTGGATGCGTAGAGGACCCGCGGATCGTTCCAGAAAATGTCCTGCGTTCCGTTGCCATGATGGACATCGAAATCCATGATCGCCACGCGTGAAAGACCATGCGCGGCGATGGCATGGGCGGCACCAACAGCAACGCTGTTGAACAGGCAGAAGCCCATCGCGGAGTCGGCGGTGGCGTGATGGCCGGGCGGCCTGACGGCGCAGAATGCGCGGCGCGTGTCGCCGGACATCACGTGGTCAATGGCCGCGCAGACGGCACCGGCAGCACGCAACGCAGCTTCTGCGGAACCTGACGTCATCGCCGTATCGGGATCGAGCTGCCGGTACGGCAGGTTGGGCCCATCAAGCACTTCCGCGATCAGGTCTGCGTGATGCACGCGTGACAATTGCTCCCGCGTCGCCATCGGCGCGTCGATTCTTTCAATCGCGGCATAGCGTTCGTGATCGAGCGCGCCGAGCACCGCGCGCAGCCGATCCGGAGATTCGGGGTGGCCTGGCAACAACAGATGTTCCAGGCACGCCAGATGGGAATAGATGGCAATCGTCATGGAATGCTTCGTGCGCTCAACAGGCTGCCCATCAGTTCTCGAAACGATAGTTGATACCGGCGCGGTTGCCCTTGGTGGAATTCTCGGTTTCGAAATTCCAGCGCGGGCTGAAGATGTAACGCAGGGTAACGACTTCGCCCGGGTCGAATATTCCGACTCCGTAGCTGAGATATAACTTCGGAGACAGGTATTTGCCAATCGTAAATGCCGCACCGCCCAGTGTGTCGTTGTCGGAAACACCAATGTCGTCGACGCCCAGCTTGGAGCCGATGTTCTTGGCCAGCAAGTCGCCGCCTGCCGTTCCGAGTGCGCGCGCCGCCGAGCCGAGCATATCGCCTTCGCCGCTGTTCAAGCCAGACAAGGGCTTGCCGGTGAGCAGGTAGGACAGCGCTTCGGATTGCTCCATCACCGGATCGGAGAACACGGTCAGCACCGGGATCTTCGCGGTTCCGCGCACGTCGAGTCCCACCTTGATGTCTTCACCACGAATCTCTCGAACGGCACGAATGTCGAGACCTGGATTGTCAATCTGCGTGCCAGCAAACAGCACGCGGCCGCGCTCGATTTTCAGATCCTGCCCGTAAGCCTTGTAGGTCCCGCCGACGTTGAGCGTACCGGTGCCGACCGTGGTGCGACCTGGAATATCAATGACCGATAGCTGACCCTTCACGGTGCCGTCGAACCCGAGCCCGACCACTTTGACGTTGTCGCCAAACGAGACCGTGACGCGCGCCGTGATCGGAAGGGCGGTCGCGCTCTTCGATGTTTCCTCATCAACGATAACGACGTCGGCCGAACGAGAGTTGCCAGTCGGACCACCGCCGGGGAGATTTTCGAGATTCACGTCCGCGCTGGGAATGTCGACGCTGCCGGTGATAAGCAGGCCATCCGCGCCGCGCTCGATCACCAAGTCAGGTGACACAATCACCTTCGCGGCCGGGATATTCGCCGCTGTCACATCGGTGCCCTTGATGGTGACCCTGATCGGCGCGTCGCTGGCAAGCCCGCCGTTGCCGCCGAACGTCAGCGTGCCCTTGCCGGATTTGATCGAACCTTCGACGACGAATTGCTGGGCATCAAGCGCACGCACGATGATGTCGCCGTCGCTGAGCTTCAGGCCCGCAATCGGCACTTCGGATACGAAGTCGCGCAGGCGCAGCGCGCCGTTCAACGCGGGCTGTCCCAGCGTGCCGGCGATGCTGTAATCAGCCTCGACCGTGCCCTGCACGTTGGCCACTTCGCTGGTGAACAGCTCGATGAATTCGAGGCTGTTGAGTTTCATGGTCAACTGGCCGGACAGTCCCGACGTTGCTTCGAGCGGCCCGTTGATCGCGATCCGTCCGTCGATGTTGCCTTGGTGATCCAGATTCGCCTTGACCGTCGCCGTGGTCGCATTCGTGCTGAGGTCCGCATCGATCGCGAACGCGGTGTAGCTGAGCATTTCTCGCGGCTCGGCGCCGTCGGCGCCAACCCAGTTGACGCGACCGCTGGCCGATCCAATGTTTGCGTTGCCACTCAACGCGCCCTTGGCCGTGCGCTGGATGCTGCCGCTGCCGTCGATCATACCCGTCGCGCGGATGGGCGCGTCGCTGGCGGCGAGTTTCGTGATCAGTGCGAGCGGCAATTGCTCAAGCCGATAGCGCGCGTCCATGCTGCCATCCGCGCCACCGCTGCCGACAACGCACAGGCGTGTCGTATCGCCGACCAGGCATGTATCGCTGGCGGAGAACTTCTTGCCGTCCCAAGCGAGTTGCGCAGGCGCGGCTAGGTTGAAGGTCGGCACGTCCTTGGCGTCAAGCATCAATTGCGTCAGGGTTCCGTTCCAGCGATCACGTTCGCTGCTGCCATCCAGTCGCAGTGACAGGTCTGCCGGCTTGCCGGTCACGCGCAGAGTCAACTTGTGTGATGACTGGCTGCCTTCGGCTTGCAGATTGATCGATTCGTAACTGGCGCTGCCGCTGATCAAACGGGCCGCCTTCACGTCGAGCTTGCCGGATGGCCTGTCGAGGTTGTTGATGCCGGCAATTACATCGAGCGCGGCAATACGTGTATCGCCAAAGCGGAGCGTGCTGCCGTGGGCTACGCCATTTATGTCCAGTCCAGGCCATTTGCCCTGCACGCGGAAATCGCCGTCCAGCTGTCCAGAGGCGTCGGGCATCCAGTCGCCGAGGTCGCCAATCGCCAGTTTGATGTTGGCGTCGGTCTGGTTGCCGCCGCGGCCGACGATGGCGACCGTACTCTTGCCGGAGCGCAGGTCGAGCGAACCATTGACATTGAATTCCGGTTTGATCGTGAGATCGGCGTGACCCGATACGGGACGCTGCCGCAATGTGCCGCCAAGGCGATCGAGTTTTATGGTCACAGTCGGGCCTTTGTCGCCAAAGCTGCCGCTGCTGGCCAGGTCGAAATCGAGCGCGCCTTTCCAGGCCTTCGCGAACGCGCCAGGATCGAGCTTGGTCGCGTTCGCCTTGATGTCCCAACCAATCTGCGGTAGCAGTGTGACCGTGCCACTGGCATCGAGCCCGCCATTGGCCTGCTTCAGGGCCAGCGTGTCGAGCAATATCTGTTTTGGCGTGCCGTTGAGCTTGATGACGAGATCAGAGAGCTCACCGGGCGGCCCGATCGATATATTGCCGTCTGCGTGGAAGGCGTCTGCGCTGCCGCCGGCGTTGATCTTGCCGTGGCTGGCGAGCACCTGGCCGGCCAGGTCTTTGGGTATGACCAAGTCGTTCCAGTCCAGCAGCAGCTCCGCTGAAACCGGTTCTGCTTTCAGTTGCACCCTGCCCGTCGCGTTGATTACGCCAGCGACATCGGGGGATTTAAGGGTCAATGCGTCGATGCTCAGCACATCGTCGACGAGACCGTAGCGCAGAGGCTCGATCTGGATGCGGCGACCATCGACAGCGATCACGCCATTAACTGTCCCTTGCGTGAGATCACCCGAGCCCTGCAATGATGCAGACAACGTCTTGATCGGGCTATCGGCGATCAGCTTGTCGGCGCTGAATTCAGGGGCAACCAGTTGCAAGGTCCATGGCAGCTCATCGCTCTGGATGATCGTGCCATTCACTGTCACCGCAATCGGCTGGCTCAAGGCCAATTCGATATCGCCCTTGCCGCCATCGCTGTCGGCATCGAGTACGCCGGCGTAGGTTGCTTCGCCGACTTTCCACGAAAACGCCGCCTTGCCTTTGCCGCCATAGCCAGACGCGGTGGTCAGCGTGCCGTCGACATCGACCGAGCCAGCGGGCGAGCGCAGGGCCAGTTCATGCACAGCGATGCCGTCGCTGGTCCAGGCCACACCGGTCTGGAACGAATCGGCGGCGAATACCGGGTTGCCGTCCTGCGTGACTCTCGCGTTGTCGATGCGCAGACGATCAATCACGATATCAATCGGCGGCTTCAGCGTGAACGGATCGGAGGGCTCGACGGGTTGGGGCGCGACGGTGGTCAACTGCAGGTCGATGCCGTTGACCGTCACCTCGTCGATCTGCATGCGACCGGAGAACAGTCGGCTCAGCGAAACCTTCACCTCGGCGCTAGCGACCCGGGCATCAACACCTTTCACCGGATCGTTGAAACGAATACCTTCAAGCCGCAGCGGACTGACCAGGGTTCCACTGGCTCTCTCGTAGCTCAGCGTGCCCTGCATCGAACCGACCGCACGCTCCAGCGCAAACCTTGCGCCCGACTGGGTAAACAACACCCACGACAATACAAGGATGACGATCAGGATCAAGCTCGCCGACACAATGCCGAACCACTTCAACCATTTCATGCCGGGCGAGCCCTTCACAGGTCCGGACCAATCACGACGTGCAATTGAACACGCGAATCATCCGGATTGCGACCTCGTATCGGCGTGCCAAGATCGACGCGCACCATGCCCACGGGCGAGCGCCAGCGCAGACCGAAGCCAGCACCCACCTTGGCCTCGAATTCAGTACCACTGAAGGCGTCACCGGCATCGATGAAACCGGCCATGCCCCAGGTCGGCGTGAAGAAATGTTCGTATTCGGAACTGGCCACCAGCAACGTTTCACCGCCAATGACTTTCGCATCGGCATTGAGCGGTCCAACGGTCTGGTAGCCGAATCCGCGGATGGACCGATCGCCGCCAGCAAAGAAGCGAAGTTCCGGCGGCAAGGCGTTGAAGTCTCCGACCTGCGTGTAGCCGATGGAACCGCGAGCAATGAACCGATCCAATTTTCCAACGCCGGTGATCCACTTTCCGTCCGCCGTGACCTGGGCAAAATTGGTATCGGACAAAACACCTTCCAGACCTACGCGTGCGGCGAATGTCAACGACCAGCCCTTGCGCGGGAAATTGGGATTGTCGGCATATTTCCTCGCAAGCGATGCTTCTGGATAGAGCAGCGTCGTCTTGCCCTT
This sequence comes from Rhodanobacteraceae bacterium, assembly GCA_043752325.1. Lineage (GTDB taxonomy): Bacteria > Pseudomonadota > Gammaproteobacteria > Xanthomonadales > Rhodanobacteraceae > Dokdonella. The sequence goes on from JAYUYW010000195.1 coordinate 5,180, forward strand.
GATCTCGGCGACCTCGAAATTACCGGCCAGGAATTGCAGGCCGTAGGTACGCGTCCAGCCACGCCAGATACGTGAATCGGTGGCGGCAAGGCGCAGGGTTTTCGATGTACTGGTGTCGGTATTTTCGTCGCGATATT
>JAYUYW010000196.1:0-5304 GCA_043752325.1 Rhodanobacteraceae bacterium
CGATTCGCAGCATCTGCGCGCTGCGACCGTCATGGGACGTTCCGCTGAGTCGATCAAGTCCGACCTGGCCGAAACTGGCCAGCACGCGTCCCGCCTGCACCATGCTGCAACCATCGATTTCCGCACTGGATCCGTTGCCACGGTAGCGACACTCCAGCGTCGCGGCGCCGATGTCATCGCTGCCAATGACCAGTCGAAAGTTTTCACCGTCATCGCTAACGAGTCGGGTGAGGTCGAGGACATGACTGGTGCGACCCGTAACGAATACCCACGACCCCAGCCAACTGCTGCCGGTTGCGCGGCCATCGAAAATCGCCCGGCGCAACAGCAGCGGCTGCAAACTCAAGGGGGCGTTGGCTTCGGCATTGCTCGGCCCCAACAACCAGCCGCGTGCCGCGGTTGGCCCGACAAACTCCAGCGCTAGCAGCGGGCCAGCCTGTATGCCCGCTTGTTTGCCATTCAAGGCATCACTACCGCCTCCATTGAATAGCTGGATCAACGGCACCTGCGCGGTGCGTCCAGTGCGCTGGGCGCTGCCGAAATACCAGGTAGGCGTGCCATTGGCAGCGAATGCGAGCAGGCTGACGGCCAGCTGGTCGCCCTGCACTTCAAGGCCGATGCCGCCGCCTGCGAGTGGCGCCGCGCTGTCGCCGGGACGCGAGCGCGACCACCAGAATCCACTTTCCGGCTGTACTGCGGACGCGCCGAGATCAAGCAATCTAAACCCGATCAATTCGGCAGCGTCTTCACCCCGGCTCAAGGTGATCCTGACCCGATAGATTCGTGATCCCGGCGTGTTGCCAGCGAACGCGGTGCGCATCTCGACCAGCACGTAGAACGGAGTCGGCTGCTCCACGCAATCATGCTCGGGCGCCTGCAACTGCAAGGTCAGTTCGCTACCATCGCGACTGGCGCGCAGGAATCGCGGCACGCAGCTGTCCGGCCAGCGGCCAGCCAGCACCAAGGCTTGCGGCCGGTCTCCGCTCGCCTCGCGCACGTGCAGCGTCATCGCGCTTAACTCGCGGGCGCTGGTAAGCATGGTGATTGACGTCAATACGATGCACGACAACGCGCGCAGACAACGACCAATCCAGCGATTTGAATGCCATTCGCGCATTGGCCGATAATGCGCGTCCACTTTCGCGTCCTGCAACCCTGTATTCCGGCGACTGCGCCGAATTGTAGATTGGCGTCGTTGCAATCGTTGCACGTCAAGGCATGCTTTCATCAACCCAAGGAACCCCGCTTGAACAATCCAATTATCGCGGTCATTCGCGGCGACGGCATCGGTCCGGAAATCATGGACGCGACCTTGCATGTGCTGGACGCCTGCAAGGCCGGCCTTTCGTACGAGTTTGTGGAAGCCGGCGTTGCCGCTTTCGAAAAACTCGGCGAACTCCTGCCGCAGCCCACCCTCGATGCCATCGCAAAGCACAAGGTCGCGCTCAAGAGTCCGTTGTCGACACCGATCGGTGGTGGCTTCAGCTCAATCAATGTTGCGTTGCGCCGGCATTTCGATTTGTACGCCAATGTGCGGCCCGCGATCACGTTTCCCGGCACCAAGTCGCGCTACGACAACATCGACCTGATCACCGTGCGCGAAAACACCGAAGGCGCCTACACTGCCGAAGGTCAAACGCTGTCGGAGGATGGCGAACACGCACAATCGCAGATCGTCACGTCGCGGTCTGGAAGCGAACGCCTCGTGCGGTACGCCTTTGAACTGGCGCGTCGCGAATGTCGCAAGAAGATCACCCTGGTCCACAAGGCCAACATCATGAAGACCACCTCGGGACTGTTCCTGAAGGTCGGGCGCGAAGTGGCGAAGGAATATCCGGACATCACCTGCAACGACATGATCGTCGACAACACCTGCATGCAATTGGTGATGAACCCGCAGCAGTTCGACATGATCGTCACCACCAACCTGTTCGGCGACATCATTTCCGATTTATGCGCGGGCCTCGTGGGCGGTCTCGGGCTGGCACCAGGCGCGAACATCGGCAAAGACGTGGCGATTTTCGAAGCCGTGCATGGGTCCGCACCGGATATCGCCGGCAAGGGCATTGCCAATCCCTGTGCGCTGCTGCTGGGCGCGGCGCAGATGCTGGCGCATCTGGATAAAGTCGAACTCGCCGACCGGTTGCGACTGGCGATTCGCGAGACGATCATCGCCAAGGATCGGATCACGCCGGACTTGGGTGGTAACGGCAACACGCAAGGCTTCGCTGAAGCGATTGCCGAGCGCATGCAGGGTTGATCCAAACCTGTGTTATCAGGACAACGGCGGCGCTGCTGTCCGATGACCCAGCACGCTGACGCGCCCCTTTCCGGGTCGATAGCTCGCTGCCAGTGCACGTTGCACATATTCGATGGCAATGCCGACGGCGTCAGTGAGTGCTACGCCTTTCGCAAGATTCGCCGCAATCGCCGCGGCGAGCGTGCAGCCGGTGCCGTGGCCTTCGACCGCCACACGGGGATGTTCGAACCAGGTCTCGCGACCGTCCAACAGAAGCAGGTCGCGCACGTGCTTGCCCGCGACATGCGCGCCCTTGAGCAGGACAGCGTGCGCGCCCGCATCCACGAGTGCCCGAGCGGCGGCGCAGAAATCGTTGCTGCTCTTGATCGAAACGCCGAGCAATTGCGCGGCCTCGGGAACATTCGGAGTAATCAGCGCTGCGCGCGCGAAAAGATGACGCCGGATCGAGATCGCCACGCCGTTACTTCCAAGGCTCGCTCCCGTCGTTGCAACCAGAACCGGATCGAGCACGACCGGGAATTTCGCGAATTCCAACAACTGCGCGACCGTTCGCACTGTCGCTGGAGTGCCGAGCATGCCGATCTTGGCGGCACGAACTGAGAAGTCTTGGACGACTGCGTCGAACTGGGCCCGCAGCAGCGATACCGGCAAATTCAGGACGGCGTTGACCGATTTCGTGTTCTGCGCCGTCACCGCAGTCAGTACCGACACGCCGTGTACGCCAAACGCGGCAAAGGCATGCAAGTCAGCTTGGATACCCGCGCCGCCGCCAGAATCGGAGCCTGCGATGGTCATTGCAACGGGCGGTATTTTGCCAACAAGTACGGAGAGCTGATTATTCATTGTCGTATTTTCCCAACATTGCAAAGCCCTCGTTCGGCCCCGAGCTAACGGCGGCCGTTTAACGCTAGCATGCCACCCGGGCCATCGTCCGAGAATTCGGCCTTGTCGCTTGCTTGACACGTTGTTGTATTTTCACCAATATCCGACGTGCAGCACCCACCACGGCTCGATCCACCTAACCGCAGCAACAGGGCAATGCAGCGGAATATCGCATCCACAGGTAAGTTGACGGGAGCGCTAAGCATCGCGCTGGCGCTCCCGTTTTGTATTGCAACTCCGACCAGCGTCGCTAGCGCGGAAGCGGGCGCTCGTGCGAATGCGGACGAAGTTGATCAGGCCGTTGAAGCCGCCAACCCCGAATTCAATCGCTGGCGTAATTACGCGCTGGCCAGCATCACGCCTCGTTTCTCCTGGGTTTCAATGCCCAGCCTCGACGATGTCACTCCGCGAATCACCGATTCGTTGAGCAGTAGTCGACCGAGCATTTTCTCCAGCTCACTTTCGATTGGCGACAATGGCAGGGCGCGCCTCGGTCTGTCGTTTGCGACCGGCGCAGTGTCGGATACGCCAAGTCGAACCGCGTCGAGCGTCCAGCAGCTGGTCGAGACCCCGCAGATTGGTTTGCAGCGCAGCGTGGCTACGCCATCAGTCACGCTCGCGCTGGGTGAGGGTAGCTTCGTCGGCGTGTCAGCCGTCCTCGCGTACCAGCGCTTTGCCAGCCTCGGCATGGGAATTGCCGACTTCAATGTTTCCGAGCGTCCAACCAGTTGGGCTTCACGCGATAGCTCGTTTGGTACCGGCATGCGACTGGATGCGCTCCAGCAAATTACGCCCCGCCTCGCGATAACGGCTGCCTATCAGTCGCGAGTGGACATGGACGAGTTCAACAGCTATCGCGGCGTTTACGCAGATGCTGGCGACTTCGATATTCCGACCCAATCGAGCTTCGGCGTCAGCTATGCCGTGACACCGACGTTTACGGCTGACCTGGGTGTTGATCGCCTGAATTACAGCGAGATCAAGCCGTTCACCAGCAACGGTTTGCCGCTGCGATTCCTTGCCTTGCTTGGCGACGGATTAAGCCCGAACTTCGCTTGGCAGGACCTGACCGTTTACAGCGCCGGATGGTCATGGCGCAACAGCGCGCTCGGCGAATTGCGTTTCCGCTACACCACGCGCCAGCAACCGTTGCCAACGTCGGCATTGTTGTCGCAAGCCTTGCAGGACAACATCTCCCGCTACGCGGTATCGATGGGATGGTCACGACCAACGGGTCGCCAGTCTCGCATCTCGCTGCTGACCAACTACGCCTCGGCGCCATATCTGGTCGGCGCACCGAGCTACAACTCGCAGATCGGCAAGCAACCCAACCGACTGGAGTTCCAGGCGCTTTGGTCGCTCGCGTTTTAGGTCCGCTTCCTGCCGCCACGGGCGGCAGTTTTCATTAGGTTCCAATTAAGGGATTCAGAGCATCTCCGAAGCGAAGTCGGCCAGTCGTGAACGCTCGCCTCGGCGCAATGTGATATGCGCGCTGTGCTGCCAATTCTTGAAGCGATCAACGACGTAGGTCAGGCCTGACGTCGTTTCTGTCAGGTACGGCGTATCGATCTGCTCGACATTCCCCAGGCAGACGATCTTGCAGCCCGGACCGGCGCGAGTGACCAGCGTCTTCATCTGTTTCGAAGTCATGTTCTGTGCTTCGTCGATGATTACGTAGCGTTGCAAAAAAGTGCGACCGCGCATGAAGTTCATCGAACGAATCTTGATTCGCGATGCCAACAGGTCATTGGTCGCCGCCCTGCCCCAGGCGCCACCTTCCTGTGGACTGGTGAGCACTTCAAGGTTGTCGGTGAGCGCGCCCATCCATGGCGTCATCTTTTCTTCCTCGGTGCCGGGCAGAAAACCGATGTCTTCACCAACCGAGACCGTGGCGCGGGTCATGATGATCTCGCGATAACGTTGTTGATCCATCGTTTGCGCCAGCCCCGCCGCCAGCGCCAACAACGTCTTGCCGGTGCCGGCCGTGCCGAGCAAGGTGACGAAATCGACATCAGGATCCATCAACACGTTGAGCGCGAAGTTCTGCTCGCGATTGCGCGCGTGAACACCCCAGACTGAATGCGCACCGTTGACGTAGTCGTCGAGAATCTGCAACTTCGCGCGACCGTTGGCAACCTCGATGACGCGCATTTCCACATCGT
>JAYUYW010000197.1:0-5272 GCA_043752325.1 Rhodanobacteraceae bacterium
CGAACTGGAGATCACGCCTTCCTCGACCAGCCTTCTGACGAAGAATTCCGACGCGCGTTTCCAAGTGATGTCCGGCGGCAAGCCACTCGCGGATTTCGCTATTGGTGTCGTTGGCGGGCCGAACGCGAAGCCACGCGCGCTGCGCACAGATGGCAATGGCGAGGTTGAGGTGCGGATTGACGGCGCTGGCTACTGGATGTTGCGGGTAACTCAACTCACTCCGTCAACAACCAAGGACATCGATTGGGAAAGCCATTTCGCAACCTTGACCTTCGACGTGCGCTGAAAACGGGACTTTGCCTTGGTTTGGTGCACCCGCGCAACGGATTCCACCAAGGGGCACACCATAGAGTCGGCGGTGTAATCCGCTGTTGTGAAATGCCTCATCCTGCAAATGCTCACAACTTTGCAGCTCTGAAAAGAACGCACGAAGTACGCACCGGAGAATCTCCATGACCAACCATTCCACGGCTTCAGCATCTACCATTGTCCCTGCCATGCGCGATCGCGATCCGGCAAAGATGATCGACTGGCTGAGCAACGCGTTTGGCTTCGCGCGTCACGGCGTGTACCACGATGACGCCGGCGCGGTGGTCCACGCGCAGCTCACCTACGGCAGCGGCATGATCATGCTCGGCCCGAACACGGAAGGCGATTGGAGCAAGTACTTCGCGCAGCCCGATGAAATCGGTGGTCGGGAAACGCAAACCTGCTCGATCACCGTTGCCGATTGCGACGCGCACTACGCAATAGCGGTCGCAGCCGGTGCCGATATCATTGATCCGCTGGCCGAAAAACCCTGCGGCGGCAAAGGCTACGGCGCTCGCGACTCGGAAGGGCATCTCTGGTGGTTCGGCAGCTACGATCCGTGGGCTGAAGCCGACCCGGCTCCATCGAACGGCTGATCACACGGCGCGCGTGACCCGCGACTTCGGAACCATCGCCCCGGCCGCTACGCCGACATGATTCTGATCGACGGCGACCCGATGTAACGACACCACCGACACCCGCGACATCGACCTAGCGTTCGATAGCAGCAATCGTTACGAACCGAAGGCCTTGGAAGCGGCGATAGAAGTTACGGATGGCTCACTGCGTTGATATGGGCGGACTATCGAAATCACTTTCGAATATGTGCTCGTTGAACACCAGGCGCTTGCGATAGAGCGCGGCGCTACTTCCCACCGCGACGTACGATGTGGAGTCCGTGGCGCGAAATGTTGATGGCGCCACCGCCAGTCCGGTGAAATCACCTAGATACTCTGTTGTTGCAAAAATGGTTCCTGTGCTCGCGTCGACCAAGGTCAGCCGGTTGGCGCTCTGCGCAATCAGCATTCGCGGTTGTCCTGGCAGCTCGATGATCGCGTCCAACGGTGTCTTCAGCGCGAATCCGGTCAGGAAGGCTCGCGTGTCGGCGGAGTAGAGCAGAACTTGTCCGCCATTGCGGAATAGGACGAGCTCCTCTCCATTGAGGCCGTCGCGTAACAGCGCGCCGCCATCTACCGTGGTGGAAAGCAGCAAAGTCCAGCTCGCGTTGCCGGTGTGGGCGTCGAACGCAAGCAGTTGGTCGCTGAGCACCGCAACGATCTTGGGAGCAGGGCCGTCGCGGCCGACGATGATCACGTTCTTGACTCTCTGAAACGGCGGCTGCAGCGGTGCAGAAATCCATAGCGGCGTACCGTCGATACCGGAAAAAACGTGCAGATATGCACCACTCGATGCGGTAGAAACGGCGTAGCTCAGGGTCACAAAGTCCTGTATTCCATCGCTGTCGTAGTCGAAAAATTCGAGGTCGTTGATCCGGTTGCCGCGTGTAGTGTTGGTCGACAATTGGCCTGCGTGGGAGGAAACCGTTTTCTCAACGCCGTCTAGAACGACGAACTTCGCACGGATGCCGTCTTCCCCGGCCAGCAAGATATCCATGCCAAGTCCCGATGCTTTCGGCACCAGCTTGAGACTGGTGATCAGCAAGTGGAGGGGGCTGTTTGGGTCCGCCAGATAACTTGGCTTGCGCCATTTTTCCTCGCCAGTAAGAAAGTCCGAAATGATCAGCCCACTAATGTAACCCATTCGGTAGCTCAGCGAGACCAAGTCGAGACTGCCATCGCCGTCGACGTCGCCAATCGCCGTTCCCGTCAGCGGGACCACCTCGGATGCGAAACTCCAAAGCATGGCGCCGGTTGTGCCGTCGGCAATGACGATGTCCGGCGCGTAGTTCGGATACGAGGGCGAAAACGCAATGTCGACCGCTCCATCGCCGTTGAAGTCGCGACTCGTAATCGAACTGATAGTGCTTCCAGGATTCGGAATCAGCAAGCGTTGCTGGCGGGTCACACTATCGATGATTCGTACGCCACCGGCGATATCCTGGCTGCCGACGGCGATGACATCAGGACCGCCAACATCGAGTCTTGCAGTCGCGATCGCACCGATTGAATTCGACACGGTGCCCGCCCATAGTGGCGACCAGGGATTGGCGCGGAACACCGTATACAGCTGGTAGCTTTTCGCACCGACCCATTGATTGAGTCCAGCTGCGCCCAACTGCCCACTCGCGACGTTTATCCCGAAACCATCGATGTAGGACCAGTCGGTTGCGTTGGTTGCGCCATCCACGACCACACCTGGCACGTTGCCGGCCACGATCACTTCCAGCGCAGGATCGGCGTCCAATTGTGCAAGCGCGACATCGGACGCGCCCTGGTCGGGCAAGGCTCGCGATCGAAGCAGCGCGCCAGTCGCCAGCGAATAGCTTGCAAGACCGGTGCTCGAGACGACGACCAGATCGTCCGTGCCGTTGGCATCGATATCGCCAATCGCCGCCGCAGTCGCCGCTGACGCTATCGAGAATGAGCGGATGGACAGCAGCGGCCAACCGGCAAACTCGCGTGCCATTCCCGTTTTTCCAACCACGACCACGCTCGGAATGCGCTGATCGTGTCGCACGAGTATGCGAGCCGAATCGCTACCGGGGGGTAGCAACATGGTCTGTTTGATGGCGAAGTCGCCGTCAGGTCGATTTCCGGCGACAATCAGGACCTCTTCGCTGCCGGCTGTGGCGCTAAATACCAGGTCGGGTAGCACATCGCCATCCAGATCGGCCGTCGCTAGACGCGAGCGTGCCGGAGACTCGAAGCTGTCTACGCTGTAATAGAGCGATTCGAATTCGGCTGCATGTACCATGCCGCAAGCCAGCACGATCAGTAGCGCCAGTCCCAAAGCCACTCGTCGCGGCCACTTCGTCACCGCCATCGCACGCCTCGTTCCTGTTGTTTGATGTCGGCGGTCGCTGGCGAAGCCATTGCTCACCAGAGATGCTGGCGCGAAGTCATTGCTTCGTCGAAATCGCTTGCCGGGATTGGCGGTGGCACTCATGGCGCACCGTCGAACGAACCGTAAAAAATCACGTCGTCCAGCACCACGAGTTTGCGGTACAGCGCCGAGTTGGTTCCGATCGCAACATGCCAGAGCGAATCGGAAATCTTGTAAACAGCAGGCGGCCCGGCCGGTTGTGCCGCCGCGCCCAATGGATCGGTTACTGCCAACACCACGCCGTTACGGCTGTCGACCAAGGTCAATCGTTCGCCCTGCATGGCGAGAAGTCCGCGCGTGTCACCGGGCAACGCAACCAGTCCCGACAAGGGCGCGGGGAGAGAGAAACTCCGATGGAATTGGCGCGTATCGGCTGCATGAACGACGACGGTCCCATCGGTCCGGTAGACCAGCAGCTCATCGCCTGCCGCGTTGGGCAGCAGGATTGCGCCATTGTTGTCGATAGACCATGTCCAGCGAAGCAGGCCGGTTTTGGCATCGTAGGAACGCAAACTTTGCGGGAGGACCGCCACCAGCTCGGGATCGCCTCGGTTGCGCCCGATCACGAGCACGTTGTTGACGCGTGGTGAACCGGCTCCCATCGGTACGGACGTCCATAATTGCGCACCGGTCGCGCCAGACATGACTTGCAGGTACGCGCCTTGACTACCGGAGCCCCTGCTGCCGACGACGAAGTCCTGCACGCCGTCATGGTCGTAGTCGAAAAGTTCAGCGTCGCCGATTTCTCGGCCATAGAATGGGCTGCCGGGTTGGGATCCGCCTACCGACAAGGTTGTTGCCTTGCTGACGCCGTCGACAACCATGATCTGGCCGTTCGAGCTGTGGTTGCCCGCCAAGATAATGTTCATCCCCAGGCCCGCCGCGCGTGGAGCAAGCAGGATCCGAACGGCTCCAAGGCTGAGCGGGTCGAACGTGAACAGCGGGCCGATGGGGGCCCGCCACTTCTCCACGCCGGTAAGCAGATCGGAAATGATCAGCGATCGATACCCATAAGCCCAAGAGGTAGCCGATGCAGCAACCAGCTCCAATTGCCCATCGCCGTCGACATCACCGATTGCGGACCGCGTCAGGGGCTCCTTGGTCGCGTCGAATCGCCATTCGAACGCACCTGTCTGGCTACTGGCCAATGCAACGGTGAGGCCGGGAAGACAAAGCAATTTACGCGTCCCGTTGTTACTGATGTCGACGCTGCCGGGTGAATTACAGGACGGGATGGTGCGACGCAATTGCAGGTTTGCCGCGTCGAAGATTTTGGTCGTTGCGGGCGCTCCGGCAGCGACAAGGAGCGACTCGCCCTCGGCAGTTTCCAATATCGCCATATCGAAACCGCTGATGACTCCGTTTGAAATGCTCCCGCTCAGGTAAGCGGACCACGGCAAGCCATTGAAAAGGCCAAACGTACTGTTGCCAGTGTTAGCTGCAGCGATGTTCGTTCCCGATGTGCCAATGCTGCCCACGGCCAGCTCGGCTCCAAGGCGCGTTGGCTGGGACCAATCGATGGCCTGGGTCGCACCGTCGACGATTATTCCCGGTGGATTTCCACCGAGAAGAATTTCGAGTGCCGGATCGGCATCCATCTGGGCCAGAGCCATCGAGCTATAACCGTTCGTGACCGGCAGGGCCCTGATCAAGTGCCCCGTCTCAACGGAGTACGTTCGCAGTTGGGACGCAACCGAGACCACCAGATCGATGGAACCGTTTGCGTCTACGTCACCGAGCGCAGCGGATGAGGAATATCCGACATCGAACGACAACTGCTCTGCGAGAGGCCAACCACCGTATCGGCGAACCGTTCCTGCCGTAGTAACCACCACGATAACCGGGCCCGTCGGAGTCGACGCACCGAGTACCTGTTTGGCGAAGTTGTTGTATGGCAGGACGATGTCCTGTTTGAACCCAACCGTTCCGTCCGGGCGCTATCCCACGACGAAAAGCACGG
>JAYUYW010000198.1:0-5260 GCA_043752325.1 Rhodanobacteraceae bacterium
CGGCATCGCCACCCCAGCGCAAGCGGGCGAGGGCGCCCTCGAAGCTTTCTATGACGCGGCCATACAGGTCATAGGCGTCGACTCCCAGGCCGCGCTGGCCAAAGAACCAGCCGATCGGGTCGGGTCGTTCGAAACGGGTGATATTGAGGATGCCGACATCGACCGCCGATACCATCACGTAGGCCTTCTTGCCAGCCAGCGCTGGTGCTTTGACGGTCGCATCGAGATTGTTTTCCGGCTTCATCATTGTCGGCGCGGTGATGGAAACCTCCACCTTGCGATCCGTGCGACTTATAGGGATGAATGCCTCGCCGACCGCACGTGCCGGCGTCACTTTTTCAACCGACGAGCCGCCACGGAACACCAGTGCGGTCAGGTAAACATCGTGGCGTTCCCAATCCTGGGTGACAGGAATCTCGATGGTCGAGTTCTTGCGCGCGTCAAAAGTTTGCGTGTACAGCAGGTGATCCGATTCGACCAGGATTACGCCCGGTCCAGGTTGAGGCGCAGTGATCGTCACTTTCAGCGTGTCGCCCGCGCGATAGCTTGGTTTGTCGAGTGCAATTTTCACCTTGTCCGGGCGCGCTTCGGTGCCACGGTTGTCGTCATTCCAGCTCCAGCCTGCGTAGAACGGAAAGCGCGTGGTCAGGCCTGTTTCCGGGTCGAGCACGTCGAGACGATAGTTGCCCCACTCGACGGGCGCGGTGTAGCTGCCGGCCTTGTCAGCGGCCAGCGCGACCGTGGCGGACGCAGAATCCTCGTAACGCTCGATGAAGTTGAAGTGCCAGCCATTCTCGCTGTCGTGTACCCAGTTGTAGTCGCGGCGTTCGCGCACCAAGGTCACCTTCAATGCCTGGCTCGCAACCAGTTCGCCCTTGCTGTTGGCGCGAATGATTTCGAATCCTGCCGACGCGTTTGAGCTCGCACCTTCCTTGGGATCGAACAGCGGTCGAATGCCGACCAGCGCATCCGCTGGCCATACCGTGCGCTTGATCGTGCGGGTAACCGTTCGGCCACCGGTTTCATAAACGCTGCCGGAAATGATCGCCGCAATTGGTGTCGTCGGCTTTTCTTCGACGACGGGAATCGCTTGCGCGAAGTGGCCCTTGTCATCGAGCTTCTCGTCGATGACGTCTTTCGCTTCCTTCGAAAAGGTCACGGTCGGGTCGCCGAAAAAGAAATCTTTTTTCGCAGCAAGCGGATGCTGGTCAACCGCAACGGTCAGCCGCGCCGTGAAGCGATTGCCGGAAGCGGGGGCGCCGTACAGGTAATCGCCCTGCACGGAAAGTTGCAGGGGTTGGTCAGGCTTGAGCGTTTCCTGCGTGGTCGAAAGATCGAGCTTCAGGCGCTCGGGCAGGAACTCCTCAATGCGGAAGGTCAGGCCCTGCGTGGCTTCCGTGGCCGCCGGGTCGAGTCGGAACTCAACCTGCCAGCGCCCAGTCGGCGCGTCCTCGGGAATCGTTCGCGAAAAGTCGAAATAGTTCAGCTCCTTCGGGTCGAGCTTGGCCTGCGCGTAGACGCGACCATCCGGCTGTTTCAGCGTTACGAATAGCGGCTGCGGCTTGATTGCGTTGCCATCGTGATCACGCAGCAAGGCGGAAAGGCGCACCGTTTCTCCCGGCCGATACAGATCACGACCCGACCACGCAAACACATCAAACCATTGTTGCTTGCGCCCACTTACCGCGAAGTCGGAGAGATCAAGCGCTGGCTGATTGAAGGGCAGCAGAGACACGTCCTTGCCCGACTTCGCCGTCAACACATAGGCCGCATCGAGCTTCCAGCGAATCAGGGCGTTACCCGATTCATCGGTGATTGCATTGACGACGCTGCTTCCCTTGCGATCAACGATATTGAGTTGGACGCCTTCCAGTGGTTCGCCACTTTTCAGCGATGCGGCATGCACGAACAATTGGTCGCGGTAGGCGCGCGTGTGGATGCCGATGTCGCTGACGAAGAAGAACGCGGTTTCGTGCTGATCGTCGAAACTGCCGGCGCGCTTCATCACTGCGAAGTAGAGGCCCGGCTGTTCCAGTTCCGTGATGTTCTGGATCGGCAGGTAGCTCAGGGTGCGCTCGTTTTCCTTGCCTTCGAGCACGAAGCGATTGGCGTAAACCGATTCCGAGATCTTCGCAACGGGCTTGCCTTCACGACCATCCCACCCATAGCCAGGATCGAGTTCCCAATTCCCGCGCTGCGCATTGCGTTGGTAGGCCGCGAAAAAATTGGCGACCTCGTTGTCGGCCACGCGCAGGAATTCGACATCCACTTCCTTCACGTTGACCGCCACCACCGGCAAGCCGCGCGTTTCGCGCGCCGGCAAAACATTGCCTTGTGACGCGAAGCCGACGGCAGGTTCCATCGGCCCGGTGAAGACCGACTTTTCTACATCAGCGGGCAGGGTCTTGCCGTCGGCTGCCGCCAGCGCCTTGTTGATGCGCAGGTTGTAGTGCGTGTTGGCCTGAACATACGGAAAGCGCAATTGCAGGCCGCTGTCGTCCAGCGCCCAACTGCCACTGACAGCCTCGCCTTTCGGCCCGGTCACCGAAAACAGGCTGTCGAACGTCTGCGATCCCGCGAGGCGGTCGCTGAATTCCAGGATCAGCGCGAGTTGCCCTTCGTAGAGTTCCGCACGGCTCTCGACCAGCGCGAATCCTTCCGGCTTTGCGGCTTTTTCAGCCTCGACCACCACCGGCATTTTCTGCACCTCCGGCACACCGGAAGGCTGTCGATTACAGGCTGACATTCCAAGGATGGCGATGGCTAGCAGCGCTATGGCGAGAGCGCTGGCGAATGAGCGGGAGCGCGAAATCGTCACGCAGCAAGTTGATCGAAAAAACGAAAACGCACTCATCGCACACCCCTCCAGAATGACCATGCCAGTATAGCGGCGGTCATCTGGCAATCCGGTGGCGAGTTGGCGCGATCAAGGTGGCGCGCACCCTGGATTTCGTCATTCCTCGCCAACGCGGCCCACAGCGCGCTTTGTCAACGTCGCGCGAGCGGGAACCCGTAGTCATTCTGCTTCAGGCGCGGCAGTTCCTGGTCTGGCCAATGACCGGGCAGCCGGACGAGGATCATGCGCGGTTGGACGAGCTGATGCGCGGCCCCCCAAATTCGAGAGGCTTGCCGGTCAATTGGTAGTGATTGACAACGTGTTTGGCTTGCGCCCGCAAGGACATCGGCTGGCCCGGGTCACTCATGAGTCCATACGCGGTTTCGCAAGCTTGCTGTGCCGAATGCCATAGCCGAAGTAGACCAGCAAACCGATCGCCATCCAGATCAGGAAGCGCTCCCACGTTTGCCAAGGCAGCAGCGACAACAGCCAGATCGAGAAGCCGATGCCGACCAGCGGAATGAACGGTACCCACGGCGTGCGGAAGCCACGTGGCAGGTTGGGTTGCTGGTAGCGCAGAACCAGGATGGCGCTGCAAATCACCACGAACGCACTGAGCGCGCCGATGTTGACCAGGGTGGCGAGTTCGCCGATCGGCAGCAGGCCGGCGACGATCGCGGTGAGCACGCCGAGCAGCAGGGTCGGGCGATACGGTGTGCCGTTCTTCGGGTGCACCTTGGCGAACCATTCCGGCAACAGGCCGTCGCGCGACAGCGAGAACCAGATGCGCGCGGCGGCCAGCATGAAGGCGAAGATGACGCTGATGATGCTGGTGATTGCGGTGAGCGAAATCGCCGCTCCGATCCAGTTGAGGCCGATCGAGCGGAACGCATTCGCCACCGGCGCTTCGTTGTTGAGCGTCGAGTAGTGGGCGACGCCGGTGAGCACCATCGAGATGGTCAGATACAGCAGCATCGAGATGCCCAGCGACAGCAGGATCGCGCGCGGCAGATCGCGTTGTGGATTGCGCGATTCCTCGGCGGCGGTGGTCAGCGTGTCGTAGCCGAACACGGCAAAGAACACGACGGCAGCAGCAGCGGTGACGCCGTGCCAGCCGAACTGGCGGACGCCTTCGGAATTGACGATCTCGGCCGGAATGAACGGCGTCCAGTTCGCCGGGTTCACGTAGAACGCGCCGATGCCGATCACCAGTACCACGCCGATCACCTTCACCGCGACGACGATGGTGTTGAGGCGGGCGCCGACTTCGGTGCGCGCCGTCAGCAATACCGCTACGCCCATCGCGACCAGCGCGGCGATGACATTGAAAACGCGGCCTTCGCCGCTGCCGAGCGCACCTTGCGCCCACACCGGCAGCGTGAAACCAGCAAATTCGAGCAGGTTCTGCAGATAGCCCGACCAGCCGCTGGCAACCGCCGCAACGATCAAGGCGTATTCCAGCAACAGGTCCCAGCCGATCAGCCAGGCGACGCCTTCACCGAGCACCGCGTAGCTGTAGGTGTAGGCACTACCGGTGACAGGGATCAGTCCGGCGAACTCGGCATAGCAAAGCGCCGCCGCTGCACTGGCGATGCCCGCGATGATGAAAGCCAGTGCCACGGCCGGGCCGGCGTTGACCGCTGCCTGCTGACCGGCCAGCACGAAGATGCCGACGCCGATGATGCCGCCAAGCCCGATGCTGGTGAGTTGCCACAGGCCCAGCGTGCGCCGGAATTCGCTGCGCTGGCCCACTTCCGCCTGCAACTGCTGGACGCTCTTGTGACGGGTGATCTGCTCGATGAGACTCATATCATGCTCCCCTGATTGTGGCGTGCCGATAATAGCCGCGCGACGCGCTCAAGGGGTCGTGGCGATCCGTGGCGCGCGACCACCGGCATCCGCATGGTCGATGCTTGCGCCGGAAAACTCCCTTCGCAGTCCCGATTCTGCGCCACGGAGGACGGTTGGACGCTTGTCGCTACCGATGTTGTGTGGCGGCCACTTCAACGTCGTGGAACGCCAATGCACCGCCATCAAGGCTCCATCGAAATCTCGCAAACGCGTTGCATCGATCGCCCCGGTCACCGATTGCACCAAGACCTCGTCACTCATCGAAATCAAAGATGACACTGCAACAGGTTACGCCGCCCTCGGCTTTCTCGGTTTCCGACATGTCAACCAGGCGCACATCAACCCCCGCGTCACGCAACCGCTGCGCCGTTCGCGGAAACGATGCCGAGTACACCACGCGCTCTCCGAGCCACACGGCGTTGCCTGCAAAGGGCTCGGCCGAGTCCACCGCGAGGATGTGATGGCCAGGGAAAAAACGGGCATCGACCCAAGCCGGATTGATCAGCAATAGATCGTTTGCCACCTGCGTGACAGCCGTCTTCAAGTGCAGGCAGCCAAGCATCGGTACCGTTA
>JAYUYW010000199.1:0-5248 GCA_043752325.1 Rhodanobacteraceae bacterium
TTCACCGCACGACCGACCCGCCACGGGCGCATGTTTGGCCCACGTTTCTCTGCGAGGAGAAAGGTGGGGCGGCGGGCGGCAGCCCGGCGAAACGCTTGACGACCTTGTCTAGAGCCAACAATAGCGGAGCGAACCACCAAGGCGCGGCAGGCGGCAGTCCGTCGAAACGCTTGACCAGTTTGGCGACCGCCAAACCCCAAGGAGGCCGGCGGCAGCCAGCGAAATCCCCGGATCAAGTCTGAGGCATGCTGGTGACAGCCAACATGAAGAGTGCGCGCGTTGGGTGGTGCGCATCCAGCCCTAGTCGGAGGTTGCTGCGCGCTTGCCGAGCACGCGGCTCTGCGGACGAGGCGCTTCGGCCTTGCGGCGTAGTTGCGCTTCGGCAGTTTCGCTCGCGATGGCGAGTTCATCGCGCAGCTTGAGAAAGCTGTGCAAGTGTTCTTCGTCAAGATGGCCATCTTCGACCGCTGCGCGAACCGCGCAGGCGGGTTCGCTGAGGTGGGCGCAGTCGCCGAAGCGGCATTGCCTGGCGAGTTCGTCGATGTCGGCGAACTGGCCCATGTCGATCCGTTCCTCGCCGGTGAGTTTGATTTCGCGCATGCCGGGCGTGTCGATCAGGCAGGCGCCGCTCGGTAGCTGGATCAAGGCGCGATGGGTGGTGGTGTGGCGCCCGCGGCTGTCGTTGTTGCGCACCGTGTTGGTTGATTGACGTTGCTCGCCGAGCAGGGTGTTGGTGATGGTCGACTTGCCGGCACCGGATGATCCGACCAGCACGGCGCTGTCGCCGGCGCCAAGCCATGGAAGCAGTTGCGCGACGCTTTCAGCGGACTTGCCGTTGACCGCCAGCACATGGACGTCGCCGGGCACGCGGGCTTGAATCACTTCCATCGCGTCGGCCAGTGACTGCTCGTCAAGGTTGTCGGCCTTGGTAAGGATCACAACCGGTGTCGCGCCGCTGCCGGCGATCAGCAACAGGTAACGCTCGATGCGAGCCGGATTGAAATCGCCATCCAGTCCGGTGATTACCAGCACGGAGTCGATGTTGGTGGCGATCACCTGTCGACGAAGGCGCTCGCCAGCCGCGGCACGAATCAACTGGGTGCGGCGCGGCAGGATGCAATCAATCAGCAACGATTGGCCTGGAACCACGACGACGAAATCGCCTACGGCGGGACGATCGACCGGATCGACACTGGTCTTGAGAAAGCGTGGCGCGGGATGCGCGGTGTGCGTCTCCTTGCCGTCGTGTACCTGATAGCCCACTCGATGCTGGGCGATGACACGTGCTACGAATCCGCCTTCTGGAACATCACTCGGCCAAGGCTGCTCGTGCCAGCCGATATGACTGAGGTCGGGATGGTTGGACGTGTCGGGCTGCATCGCGTTGGAAGTGGTGCGCGGCGCGCAGGTTACTTGAAGATGTCCTTGTTCTTGGCGTAACTGATCGCCTGCTGGCGCGTGACCAGGCCGCGTCGGACCAGGTCCTGCAGACACTGGTCGAGAGTCTGCATGCCGAATTGCTGCCCAGTCTGGATCGACGAATACATCTGCGCCACCTTGTCCTCGCGGATCAGGTTCCGAATGGCGGGCACCGCCACCATGATTTCATGCGCGGCGATTCGGCCTCCGCCGACTTTCTTGAGCAGCGTCTGCGAAATCACGGCACGCAATGATTCGGACAGCATCGACCGCACCATCGGTTTTTCGCCGGCGGGGAACACGTCGATGATGCGGTCGATGGTTTTCGAGGCCGAACTGGTGTGCAGCGTGCCAAACACCAGATGCCCGGTTTCCGCAGCGGTCAGTGCCAGTCGGATGGTTTCCAGGTCGCGCAATTCGCCGACCAGGATGTAGTCGGGATCTTCGCGCAGCGCGGAACGCAGTGCTTCGTTGAAGCCGTGCGTATCGCGATGGACTTCGCGCTGATTAACCAGGCATTTCTGCGAGGTGTGTACGAATTCGATCGGATCCTCGACCGTCAGCATGTGGCCGTATTCGGTCTTGTTGATGTGATCGACCATCGCCGCCAGCGTGGTCGACTTGCCGGAGCCGGTCGGACCAGTGACGAGGATCAGACCCTGCGGCTGGTCGATCAGCTCGCGGAAAATCTTCGGCGCGCCGAGGTCCTCCAGCGTGAGCACCTCGGACGGAATGGTGCGGAACACGCCGCCGGCGCCGCGGTTCTGGTTGAACGCATTGACGCGGAAACGGGCGAGCCCGGGAATCTCGAACGAGAAGTCGACTTCGAGGAATTCCTCGTAATCGCGACGCTGCTTGTCCGACATGATGTCGTACATCAACGAGTGGACCTGCTTGTGGTCCAACGCCGGCACGTTGATGCGACGCACGTCGCCATCGACGCGAATCATCGGCGGCAGGCCTGCGGAAAGGTGCAGGTCCGACGCCTTGTTCTTCACCGAAAACGCCAACAGCTCGGCGATATCCATGATTTCCCCAGTGATCGTTTGCCGTCGCTATGACGGACGTGAAAGGATGTTGGCAGTATAGCCAGCCGCAGGACCCGTGATCCACGCCGCGCGATGATCCACGAAGATCCATTCTCAAGCACGTTTCGTTCTATCGCTGCGCGCGTCGCCGCTGCTGCTGCGGATGCCGGCCATCCTGCCAAGCTGCTGGCGGTCAGCAAGACCAAAACGGCAGATGTCATTCGCAGGCTGGCAAGGCAGGGCCAATCGGCATTTGGCGAGAACTACGTCCAGGAAGCTATCGAGAAGCAGCGCGAATTGTCCGATCTGGCCATCGAGTGGCACATGATCGGGCCACTGCAATCGAACAAATGTCGCGCCGTCGCCGAGAATTTTGATTTCCTGCAGACGCTGGATCGAGCGCGTCTGCTGGAGCCGCTGGCACGATGGCGACCGCCAACGCGCAAGCCGCTCGACGTGTTGATCCAGGTCAACATCGACGACGAAGCCAGCAAATCCGGTTGTGCGGTACACGAGTTAGCCACACTTGCCGAGAAAATCGTTGTCTTGCCGATGCTTCGTTTGCGCGGACTGATGGCGATTCCCGCGCCGGTTGCAGACCTTCACTTGCGCGTCGAAGCGTTTCATCGCATGCGCTCGCTTTTCGAGGAGCTACGTGTGTCGATTCCGTCGATCGATACCTTGTCGATGGGCATGTCGGACGATTTTGAACTTGCGATCGCGCACGGCTCGAATCTCGTGCGCATCGGCACGGCACTGTTTGGTGCACGTGATTTACGGCAGCAGAACTGACACGGAGAAAAAAATGATTGACGTTAGCGAGCTTCGCATTGCGTTCATTGGTGGCGGCAACATGGCGCGCAGCTTGATTGGTGCGTTGATTCACGCGGGACACCGTCCAGATCTTCTGCTGGTTTCGGAGCCGAACGCCGATCTGCGCACACAGCTGAAACGCGACTTCGGCGTCGGCGCTTTCGACAACGCATCGCAAGCCTGCGCCGATGCCGACGTGGTGCTGGTTGCGGTAAAGCCGCAACTGTTCCGCGCGGTGTGCAAGGAACTATCCGCGGCACTCGCAGGTGCAGAACCGCTGGTCATCTCGATTGCGGCTGGCATCACGATTGCCCAGATTGATCGCTGGCTGGGTGGGGGACATTCCATCGTGCGTTGCATGCCGAACACGCCGGCACTGATCGGCGCTGGGGCAAGCGGTCTGTTTGCCAACGCTGCCACCAGCGACGCGCAACGCGACCAGGCAGAAACCATTCTGGGCTGCGCCGGGATCACCGCATGGATCGACTCCGAAGCGCTGATCGATGTGGTAACGGCGGTTTCTGGGTCCGGGCCGGCCTACTTCTTCCTGCTGGTCGAGGCGCTGGAAAATGCGGGCGTCACCCAAGGCTTGCCACGGGACATTGCACGCTTGCTGGCAGCGCAAACCTGCATGGGCGCGGGTCGCATGCTGGTGGAATCGGGCGAATCGCCGGAGACGCTGCGCAAGCGCGTTACCTCACCAAACGGAACTACGCACGCTGCCGTGACCGCGTTTGAAACTGGCGGCCTGCGTGCGCTGGTAGATTGCGCCGTGCAGGCCGCCACCAACCGCGGCCGTGAATTGGCGGCGCAAGACTAGATGTCGTCAAAGCCGCTACTCAATTCCGCACTGGTAGAATCGTCGCCGTCCCCCTGATTGGAATTCATCATGATCCAGCGAATCCTTCTTGGTCTTTTGCTGCTGCCGACGTTTGCTCTGGCACAACAGCCATCCGCGCCCGCGCCGATGCCGGCCGCCACCGTTGCAACCGAAGCCGCTTCCCCAAAAGTCGTCTTCAGGACCAGCGTCGGCGAGTTCACCGTCGAGCTGTACCCGGACAAGGCACCAAAGACCGTTGAGAACTTCCTCGAATACGTCAACAGTGGTTTCTACGACGGCACCGCATTTCATCGCGTGGTCGACAACTTCATGGTCCAGGGCGGCGGTTTCACGGCAGAGCTGAAGCACAAGCCGACCCGCCCGGCGATTGCCAACGAAGCAAACAATGGCTTGAGCAATCTGCGTGGAACGCTGGCGATGGCGCGAACAATGGATCCGCATTCGGGGACCGCGCAGTTCTTCGTTAATGTGGTCGACAATCCGCGTATTGATTACAGCGGCGACCAGAACTCGCAGACCTGGGGCTACTGCGTGTTCGGCAAGGTGATTTCCGGCATGGACGTGGTCGACAAAATTCGCGCGCTGCCGACTGGCGCTATGGGACCATTCCTTAGCGAAGTGCCGACGCCACTGCCCGTGATCGAGAAGGCGACGTCGGTGAAAGCCGACAGCACGGATGGCGCGATGCCGAAAGCGGACAAAATGTCCGACCAGCCGAACGCAATCAAGACTCCCGCAAAAAAGACCAGCGAAAAGCCGGTGGCGAAAAAGGCTGGCGGCTGAGCTCAGCGGCAAAAACTTCGGCGTAACCGTGCATGACCACGCTATTCGTTTCCGACCTGCATCTGGACGCATCGCGTCCGCACGTCACCGACCAGTTCGTCCAGTTCGTTCGTGACGAGGCCAGCAAAGCACACGCCTTGTACATCCTGGGCGACCTGTTCGAGGCATGGATTGGCGACGATGTTGCCGATCCGGTTGGCGACACGGTCGCGAATGCGCTGTCCGGGCTGCAGGAACGCGGCGTCCCGGTTCACTTCATCCACGGCAACCGCGACTTCCTGCTCGGCGACGCTTGGGCGCGTCGTGCCCGCGTCACCTTGCTGTCGGATCCATCGCTGATCGACATCGAAGGCCATGCCACGTT
>JAYUYW010000200.1:0-5231 GCA_043752325.1 Rhodanobacteraceae bacterium
CCGGAGGATCACCCCGCGCGCACCATGCACGACACCTTCTGGTTCCCGGACGGTCGCCTGCTTCGCACGCATACCTCGCCGGTGCAGATCCGCAGCATGACCGGGCGCACGCCACCGATCCGGCTGATCGCGCCGGGTCGCGTTTACCGAAGCGATTCTGATCAAACCCATTCGCCAATGTTCCATCAGATCGAAGGTTTGCTGGTCGATGAGACGACGACGATGGCCGATCTTAAAGGGACGCTGGCGACCTTGGTGCGCGCGTTCTTCGAGCGCGATTTCGAAATGCGCCTGCGGCCAAGTTTCTTTCCCTTCACCGAACCTTCGGCGGAAGTCGATATCGCCTGGACGACGGAAGACGGCAGCACGCGTTGGCTGGAAGTACTCGGCTGCGGCATGGTCCATCCGAACGTGCTGCGCAATTGCGGTATCGACCCCGAGCGCTACATCGGCTGGGCGTTTGGGCTCGGCGTGGAACGCTTCGCCATGCTGCGCTACGGCGTTCGCGACCTGCGTGCCTACTTCGAGAATGACCTGCGCTTCCTGAAGCAGTTTGCATAGGGGAATGCCATGAAATTCAGTGAAAAGTGGCTGCGCGAACTGGTCGATCTAAACGTCGATCTCGAAACGTTGCTCAAGCGATTGAACCTGACCGGCCTTGAAGTCGAAAGCGTCGAGCATCTTGGCATTTACTTGGAGCGCATCGTCGTCGGGGAAATCGTGTCTGTCGATCCGCATCCCGATGCCGAGAAGCTGCGCGTCTGCCAGGTGTCGGTTGGAACTGGTGACAATTTACAGATCGTTTGTGGCGCACCGAATGCACGCGTTGGCTTGAAGGCACCGCTGGCGCAAGTTGGCGCAACAGTCGGCACGCTGTTGATCAAGGCTGCGAAACTGCGTGGGGTCGAATCCAACGGGATGCTCTGTTCGGCGAAGGAACTTGGTCTGGATTCGGATTGCAGTGGTTTGCTGGAACTCGCCGCCGAGGCGCCGGCCGGTGTCACCTTGAGCGACTACCTCGGCTTGCCCGACAGTGCCATCGAACTCGGCCTCACGCCGAACCGTTCCGACTGCTTGGGCATGCGCGGAATGGCACGCGAGATTGCCGCGCAATTCGCCACGCACACGACCCTGCCCGAAGTCGCGCCAGTTAAACCCACGCACGATTCGGAACCAACCATCCGGGTCGATGCAACCGCCGATTGCCCGCGCTATTGCGGACGCCTGATTCGCGGCGTGTCGGGAACTGCCGTCGCGCCGTTGTGGCTTCGCGAGCGCCTGCGCCGCTCCGGTGTTCGCTCGATCAGCGCGCTGGTCGATGTCACCAACTACGTGATGCTGGAAACCGGCCAGCCAGTGCACGCGTTCGATGCAGCGACCATCAACGGCAGCATCGTCGTGCGTCGTGCCCGCGCCGGTGAGACGCTGAAAATGCTCGACGAACGCGTTGCAACCCTGACCGATGACATGCTCGTTATCGCCGATGACAGCAAGGCGATTGCGCTGGCTGGCGTGATGGGTGGCTTCGACACGCGAGTGACGCCGAGCACCAGCGAAGTGATCCTCGAAAGCGCCCACTTCGCTCCCGCCGCGATTGCCGGGCGTGCCAGAAAGCTCGGCTTGCACACCGACGCCTCACATCGCTTCGAGCGCGGCGTCGATCCGGAATTGCCGCGCCTTGCGCTGGAACGCGCAACGGAGCTGTTGATCGAGATTGCTGGAGGCCAGGCCGGTGCAGTGGTTGAATCGCTGGTCACAGAACACATGCCGCTACGACATCCAGTGAAACTGCGTCGAGATCGCATAAAGCGTGTGCTTGGCATCGCCATCGACGACACCGCAGTAGACATCATCCTTCGCAACCTCGGCATGACGGTCGAAACGCTGGCTGACGGCTGGATGGCAACACCGCCCAGCTCCCGCTTCGATATTGAGATCGAGGAAGACCTCATCGAGGAAGTCGCACGCATCCACGGCTACGATCAAATTCCCACGCGTGATCCAGCCGGCGAAATTCATGTCGCCGTCATTCCCGAAGACGTGGTGGCGACCCGAACGCTGCGCGACCAACTCGTCGCGCGCGACTACAACGAAGCGATCAGCTACGCCTTTGTCGGCGCACCGCTGCTTGAGCACTGGGGTCTTTCCGACGGTGCCATTGCACTGGCTAATCCGCTCTCCGCCGATCTTGGCGTGATGCGCACCAGCATCCTGCCGGGGCTCGTCAACGCACTGGCGGCAAACTGCAATCGCCAGCAGGACCGCGTTCGACTGTTCGAAATTGGTCGCGCGTATCGACAGGGTGAAGTGGCTCCGATTGAAACACCCCGTCTCGCCGCAGCCGCAATCGGTAGCGCGCAAGCCGAGCAGTGGGGAGTCACCAGTCGCGAGTTGGATATTTTCGACATCAAGGGTGACATCGAATCGCTGCTGCAGATGACAGGTGCCGGTGCCATCGAATTCGAAACCCACGTCGGCGGACCGGACTGGCTGCATCCCGGTCGTGCCGCGACACTCATGCGTCACGATGTTGTTGTCGGTCATTACGGTTCGTTGCATCCGCAACTGCTCAAGCAGCTTGACCTTGATGACGACGTGTATGTGTTCGAGTTCGATCTCGAACCGCTCACCCGTCGCCACCTGCCCGAAGCGGGACCGCTGTCGAAGTTTCCCTCGATACGCCGAGACATCGCCGTCGTGCTTCCGGAAGCGGTGGCGTTCGCCGATGTCGAAATGTGTTTGCGCGATGCGGTTGGCGAACAACTGGCGCAGGTCTTCCTGTTTGATCGTTATGTCGGGGCGAACGTGCCGAGCGGCATGAAAAGTATCGCCATCGGCTTGATTTTGCAGGACCTTTCACGCACTCTGACCGACCAGGATTCAGATCGCTGCATGGGGCAAGCGGTCGCCGCGCTGGGGCGCGGCTTCGGTGCAACGTTGCGAGGGTGAGATGGCTTTGACCAAAGCGGAAATGGCGGAACGCCTGTTTGTCGAGGTGGGCCTCAACAAGCGCGAGTCCAAGGAATTCGTCGACGCGTTTTTCGACGTGGTGCGCGATGCACTGGTCGGCGGCGATCAAGTCAAGCTGTCCGGCTTCGGCAATTTCGACCTGCGCGAAAAGAGCCAGCGGCCGGGCCGCAATCCCAAAACCGGGGAAGAAATTCCGATCTCCGCGCGTCGCGTGGTGACATTCCGTCCGGGGCAAAAACTGAAAGTACGGGTCGAGGCATATGCTGGATCCATCGAGTAACGCCGAACTGCCGGTCATCCCGGCCAAGCGCTATTTCACCATCGGTGAAGTGAGCGAACTGTGCGGCGTGAAGCCCCATGTGCTTCGTTATTGGGAGCAGGAATTCACCCAGCTCAGCCCGGTCAAGCGACGCGGCAACCGGCGCTATTACCAGCGCCACGACGTGCTGATGATCCGCCAGATCCGCTCGCTGCTTTACGACCAGGGTTTTACCATCACCGGCGCACGCCAGCGCATCGGCGGCGAGCAGGGCCGCGCGGAGGCGACCATCTCCACTCAGATCGTTCGACAAGTTCGACTGGAGCTGGAAGAAGTGCTGGTGATGCTCAAGCGTTGACAGCAAGAGCCCACTTTTGGCGCTGACGTTGAGTTCAACCCCGCTGACCTCCGCTACCTGCGTGATATAGTTCGTGCCCGTTTGAAATAGCAACGGTGAGACAGTAACAATCAGAGCCGCAACAGTCGGGGCGTAGCGCAGCCTGGTAGCGCATCTGCCTGGGGGGCAGAGGGTCGTCGGTTCGAATCCGGCCGCCCCGACCACTTGAAGTCTTTGCCACTTGGGCCGGAACAGCGGTTTATGCCAGTCGTCGGCCCAAGCGACCTTCGCGACGCGAGCGACGGGACGAACCGGCCAGAATCGGCGCAATCATGAGAACCATCAGGCCGATAAGCAGCGCCATTCCACGCGCTGTCGTCGCTGGAACTGGCGTGACCACTGGTTGAGGCTGCGGTCCCCTCAACTCAACCGTGTAGACCAGCAGTCGGGCAAAAAGTGGACTGGCTGGATCAGCCACGCGCCGAACGAAGGCAATCACCGAACCATCCGCTGAGAGATCCAGACTGATAACGCTGTCATTGAATAGTGGACCAAGAGGTTGGGCGACATTTACGCGCTGCCCGGTTTGCCGATAAAGCACCCAAATGGCGCGCATGTCGGTTGTTGGGTTTGCGCGCCCTTGGAAGCTGAAGTTGCGGCTTGCCCATGCGACGTAGCGTCCGTCATGGGAAATGTCTACATCGGTGTTGAAGCTCGCGTAGCCTGGCGTTGGAGACAGGTGTTCAAGCGACCCGGTTTGCCGATCCATCAGGTAAACATGCGTTCCGCTTTGCGTCGTTGTGGCCGAATAAGGCTGGGTGCTGTTGCTGGAAAGGACGATCCAACGGCCGTTTTGGGAAATCCTAGGCGGCGTCGGTCCCACCTGCAGGCCCTCGCTGAACTCTCCACCTGCTGCGGGAAACGTTAGTCGCTACGTGGTGCCTGCGCTTCGATCTCGCAGATACAGGTTCTGGTCGCGGAATCGAGCTGGCGGGCCAAGGTCGTCGGACATGCTCACGAACGTCACATAGCGCCCGTCGCTGGTTCGGCTTCCCGAATAGGATGCTCCTAAGGAAAGTTCGTCAGCCGGTGTTCCAGAAAGTAGTTCGACCTGAGGCGTCATCCAGTTGTTCAGCCAGATCTGCGCCGGAATGAAGTCACTGGACGTTCCGATACGAAGGTCGCCTCCATACGCGATGAGCACGTCTTGAGCAGCAAAGTCCACGGAGTAGAGGTTGGCGCTCCCGGGAAGCGCGGCACCATTGGCGTCCGTGCCGATGATCGTCGTTTGCCCAAGTTGTAGCTGTCTCAAGTAGACGGCCGCATGGCCGAAGTCCAGCAGGGGCGGCGGCCCATATTCTGGATGCAGTGGTCCGAATGCAACGAAAGCTACCTCGCTACATCGTCTGATACAAAGCCCCCATTGCTACCCCACGGCGTGTCGTGCCCTGCAGAAGTCACACTGACCCGGCTTATGACACCCGTATTTCGATCAATCAAGAAGCTGTCAGCGCGCCCGTTGTTGTCGTCGGCGACTAAATCGTTCGCAGAGCAAGCAAATGCCAGAAACCGGTTGTTCGTTGAAAAGCTTGCTTCTCCGCAGACCCCTCCTGACGGCTCGCCAGTGTCCCAACGCACGGATGCCAGGTGCGGTGGTTGGGGATC
>JAYUYW010000201.1:0-12631 GCA_043752325.1 Rhodanobacteraceae bacterium
GGCGGCAGCCCGGCGAAACGCTTGACCAGTCTGCCGACAGCTAACAAGAAAGAAGCGGCGGGCGGCAACCAAGCGAAACGCTTGACCAGTCTGGCGACAGCCAACACGAGAGAAGCTGCGGTGGCAGCCCGGCGAAATGCCTGACCAGATTGGCGACAGACGAGAGAAGCAGGCGGGCGACAGCCCGATAAGATGAAAGCCGAGTCAGCGCGACGCTGAAGCGCGCACAAGTTCGAGCGCAAGATCAGCGGCAGCAATCAAGCTGCCAGCATCGGCACTACCTTTGCCAGCAAGGTCCAGCGCAGTTCCGTGGTCGACTGACGTGCGAATCCATGGCAGACCCAGCGTCACGTTCACGGCGTGGCCGAAGCCGGCGTGCTTGAGTACTGGCAAGCCTTGGTCGTGGTACATCGCCAGCACGGCGTCGAAGTTCGCAAGGTGACGTGGCACGAACGCGGTGTCGGCGGGTAGTGGGCCGATCAGGTCGATGCCTTCGCCGCGCAAGGTTTCCAGCGCAGGAATGATCGTGTCGTTTTCCTCGTGGCCCATGTGGCCGCTCTCACCCGCGTGTGGATTCAATCCCAGCACGGCGATGCGCGGTTTGGCTATGCCAAAACGCTGGCGCAGCGCGCCATCAAGTATGCAGATGGTCTCAAGCAATGCGGATTGTGTGATCGCATCGGGCACCGCGCGCAACGGCAGATGCGTGGTCAGCAAGGCGACGCGCAATTGCTCGGCAACCAGCATCATCACCACTTTGCAACCGGAGCGTTCGGCGAAAAATTCGGTATGTCCGGTGAATGCAACCCCGGCATCGTTGATGACGCCCTTGTGCACCGGCGCGGTGACAATGGCATTGAATTCGCCGCTGGCAGCGCCACGCGCGGCGCAATCCAGCATCGCCAACACATGGTCAGCGTTGCGGCGATCAAGTTGGCCCGGACGGACGTGGGCTGCGAGCGGAACCGCGATGACTTGCAACTCACCGGCTTTTCGAACGGCAATCGTTTCGGATGGATCGTAGGGGCGGATCAGAATATCGATGCCGGCCGCGCTGGCGCCAGCTTCGAATAACCCACGGTCACCAATTGCAACCAGGTTTGCAGCAAGCGATGTGGCCGCGAGACGCGCGATCAGCTCGCTGCCAATTCCGGCTGGTTCGCCGGCGGTCAGCGCCAGCGTTGGCAATCGATCAGGGGGCAGCGCCACCGGGCAGGCGAACCTCGACATAGGCCTCGGCGCGCAACTGGCGCAGGTACGACTGGTATTCCTCGTCAGCCTTGCGCGCAATCAGCGCTTGGCGTGCCTGGGCGCGTTGGACTTCCTGTGATCGATCGGCTTGGCGTTCGCCGAGCAACTGCAACACGTGCCAGCCAAGTTCGGTCTGGAACGGCTCGCTGAGCTGATCGGTTGTCAATCTGCCCACTTCTTGGGCAACCCGCGTGCCAAAACCTTCCTTCTGGAACCAGCCCATGTCGCCGGAAAGGTTGGCAGTAGTCGCGTCCTCCGAGTTTTCCTTGGCCAGCTTGCCGAAGTCTTCGCCGGCAACGGCGCGTTGGCGAAGTGCTGCCACTTTGGCTTTGGCCTGGTCGGAACTGACCAGTTCGGACTGTTTGATAAGAATGTGACGTGTGTGGTACTCGGTGACCAGTTCCGTGCCCAGGGCGCGTCGGTCGACCAGTTTGATGATGTGGAAGCCGGCCGGCCCGCGCATCGGCACCGAAACCTCGCCTTTCTCCATCGTCGTGGCTCGTTCGGCGAATGCCTGCGGCAGGTTGTCGGCGCTGCGCCAGCCGAGCTTGCCACCGTCCAGCGCGTTCTGTGCATCCGAGAATCGAATGGCGGCGGCAGAAAAGTCCAGTCCTTGGTCAATCTGATTCTTGACGTCTTCGGACTTGCTGCGTGCCGCTTCGATCTGGTCCGCGTCGGCGCCGTCGGGCAGCGCGACCAGGATGTGCTGGATCTCGAGCTCACCCAGCACGCGCTTGTCGTTCTTCAGGAAACTGTCGATCTCGGCGTCGCTGACCTGGGCGCGGTTCTGGATGACGCCCTGTTGCAGGCGTTGCACCACCACTTCATCGTGAACATTGCGGCGGAACTGCTCAAAGCTCTGGCCCTGGCGCTCCACGGCGGAGCGCAGACCGGCGACATCCATCTTGTTCTGCGCGGCAATCTGGGAAACGGTCTGGTCCACTTCGGCGTCGGAAACCTTCACGCCGGACGTGTCGGCTCGGGCAACCTGAAGCTTGGTCATGATCAGTCGTTCCAGCACCTGCTTCTCGATGACATCACGCGGTGGCAATTGCTGGGGATTGTCGCGGTACTGGACCAGAATAGCCTCGACGGCGGTATTCAGTTCGCTCTTGAGGACGATGTCCTCATTGACGACGGCGGCAATCCCATCAATCGATCCCGTCGACAGGGTTTGCGCTTGCAGGCTGGTCAGCGCGCCGGACAGGGCGACGCAGACGGCAAAGATTGGCTTGATCATGGAGTGATTCCGTCGGAACAGGCATGGCGCGGGGCGCGCGATAAGTCTTGGGCAACGAGGCCGCAGAAAAGTTGCTTGGGCTTGCTAAAGCCCGATTTTATTGACGATATCCAAGAATAGCACGGCGCAGGAAATCATCCGTTCGCTGACCAAATGAGCCGACACCCTTGAACTCAATCTCGAAGTAGAGCGCCTTGTCGACCTCGTTCTGGTTGGCCAGAGTGTTGCGGATCCAGCGCCGCGCCAGTACACGCCAGGCAGTACAGCAACTGTCGCGCTCGATGCCGGCAAAAGTCTCCAGCGCCTTGTTGTCGAATAGCGAATAGGTGTGGCGACCGACCACTCGCCACTCGCGGTTGATCGGAATCAGCGCCGAAACATCGGCCTGCTCAAGATAATCGCGGCGGAACCGGTAGGAAAAGTTGACCGCACCGTCGAGGCCGAATCGGTTCTGCACGCTCACCGCCGACAAGTCGGTCTGCTCGCTGTTCGGGCTGTATTGCTGGTCCAGCCGCAGTCGCCAGCGCTGGCCAAGGCGGACATCCAGCGAACCGACATAGGCAGAACTGTCGAAATCGGTCGGCGACACGCCGGGTAGCTGCACACGTTGGCCATCGAAATAACGAATCTGGCCGATCGTCGCCGAGAGGCGATCCTCGCCGCTGGAATCCTCGATCAGGCGCGTCGTCAGCGCCAAGGTCAGGTTGTTGGCATCTGACTGTCGATCAGCGCCGACAAACTGGTTCGGGCGGAACAACTGGCCGTAGCTGATGGGCACCGAGTAGGTGTCGAACAGCGGCAGGTCGTCCTGGTCGCGATAGGGGACTCGCAGGTAATAGGCGCGTGGCTCGAATGTCTGGATGAAGTCGTTGCCGAAGATCGACGTATCGCGCTCGAAGATCAGGCCGGCATCGACACTGGCGATCGGCGTACCGCGAGTGGGCGATGAATTGCTGTCGCGATCGATCTCGTACGTGGTGTAGCGATAACCCAGCTCCGGACGAAGGAACCAGCCAGCGGCTTGCAGCGGAAGCGCGATGTAAGGGTAAAAATCACCGCGTGAGGCCTCGACCGCATCAGTTTTTGAGAACGCAACGAACTCGGATTTGATACCGCCGGTGAACCCGCCGAACAGCGGATGCTCACCTTCGAATGTCGCACGCGGCAGCCGTCGATAGGGCTCGCCGGAATCAGGAATATTTGGATCGGTGATCTGATAACGATCGCCGCCGACACTTGCATTCCACCAACGGCCGCGACCTTCCAGGTAGACGCGCGAACCGAGCAGGCTGATCGCGGACTGGTTCAGGCCGCGCCCGAAATCCTCGAAGTAGAACCTGTCGGAAACATTGTTCAGATCGGCGACCAGGCCCCAGTTCTGGCTAAGCGTGGTGCGGTTGTCGAGGTGGAACAAGCCACGATCGCGACCGGTCTTGTCATCATTTGGCAGGTATGTGAAGTTGAGGTTGCCGACGCTGCTTTCGGTCAGGTAGCGGAATTCGCCACCGAGCAGCAGGCCGCGCTCGGTGAGCAAGCGCGGAATCAGCGTGGCGTCGTAGTTTGGCGCAAGATTGAGGTAATAAGGCAGCGTCAGATCGAAGCCGCGTCGATCGGAGTAACCCGCTTCGGGGTAGAGGAAACCCGACACGCGGCGGTCGTCGAGCGGAAATCGTGCGAACGGCACCCACAGTATCGGCACATCGCCCAATCGGAAGGTGACGTCTCTCGCGCGACCGATGCCGGTGGCTTGATCCAGATGCATTTCACGCGCCCGGAATTCCCACTGCGGATCGCCAATGTCGCAGGTGGTGAAGCTGGCGCCAGTCAGGTCGGCATGGTCCGCATCGGGCAGCACCGCACGCATTGCCACGCCGTTGCCGCGAGAAGTAAGCAACTGGTAGCGCACGCCATCCAGCGCGCTGACACTCGGCGTGGTGGTGCCTTCGCCGTGGTCGGCCGACAGCAACATGCTGCGATCCTGGTACTGGATGTTGCCGTCGGCGATCCACTTCGTTGAATCGCGCATGTAGTCGAAGCGGTCGGCGCGGATCACCTGGTCGAGCTGCTGAATTCGGGCACTGCCTTGCAACACGTAGTGGTTACCGTCGCCCGATTCTGCGACTTCGCCTTCGACATCCATCGGTGTGTCGTTGCGGACGCCCGTTGTCGGCAGGGTCGGATCGTAAAAATCCATCAGCGCATTGCGCTTGCACAACGACCAAGCGGGCAATGTGCCGGAGCATTGAAGGATGCCGACCGGACAAAGCGGCCCGGAAGTCGCCGTGGCGAGCACGGCATCGTCGGCCAGCGCGCTGAGGGGCAGCATTAACACTGCCGAAAACAGCAGCGGTGAAGGGCGAAGGGTGGAGCTAGGCACGGCGGCGTGGATCGTCAAGTGAGTCGGCCCGCAGAAACAGCGTGCTAGCTTGCCGCAAGCGGTCGCGTCGGGCAACGTCGGACCGTTCATCCCGGTGGTCGTTTGCATCGTTTCCGCCGCGCCGCTGTAATGAGCGGCCCTTTCATAAGGAATTTCGATGACCATCGTCCGCATGATCGACCTGGACCTTTCCGGAAAACGCGTATTGATTCGGCAGGACCTGAACGTGCCAATCGACGGCGGCGAGATCACGTCTGACCTGCGCATCCATGCGTCGCTGCCCACCTTGCGCCTTGCACTGGAAAAAAATGCGGCAGTCATGGTCATGTCTCACTTGGGTCGTCCCAAGGAGGGCGAGTGGTCGGAAGAAAACTCGTTGGCACCGGTGGCGAAGCGCCTTGCGGAGCTGCTCGGCCGCGACGTTCCGTTGATTGGCGACTGGGTCGATGGCGTAGAGGTTGCGCCTGGTCAGATTGTGTTGCTCGAAAACTGCCGGATGAACGAAGGAGAGGCCGCTGACCTCGACAAACTCGCGGGAAAATACGCAGCGCTGTGCGACATCTTCGTGATGGATGCTTTCGGTACGGCGCACCGCGCACAGGCGTCCACGCATGGCGTGATCAAATTTGCTCCGATGGCTGCCGGTGGTCCCTTGTTGATGGCGGAACTGGATGCGTTGGCGAAGGCGCTCGACAAGCCGGCGCGACCTTTGTTGGCGGTCGTCGCGGGTTCCAAAGTGTCGACCAAGCTTGCGCTACTGGAAAGCCTGATCGGCAAGGTCGACCAGTTGATCGTCGGTGGTGGCATCGCCAACACCTTCATCGCCGCGACCGGCTACGGGGTCGGCAAGTCGCTGTACGAAGGCGATCTCATCCCGACCGCAAATCGCATCATCGCGGCAGCGCAGGCGCGCGATGCCGATGTGCCGATTCCATCCGATGTCGTTGTTGCGTCCGAGTTCAAGGCGGGCGCGACGGCGACCGTGAAAGCGGTTGGCGATGTGGGCGACGATGACATGATCCTCGACATCGGTCCCGACACGGCGCGCCGCTATGCCGAGCTGATCGCGAAAGCGGGAACGGTGGTCTGGAATGGACCGGTCGGCGTGTTCGAATTCGACGCGTTTGGTCACGGAACAGAAACTTTGGCACGCGCAATTGCCGACTCGCCCGCTTTCTCGATAGCCGGTGGTGGCGATACCCTGGCGGCCGTCGACAAGTACGACGTCGCTGATCAGATCAGCTACATCTCGACCGGTGGCGGCGCGTTTCTTGAGTTTCTCGAAGGCAAGGATTTGCCGGCCGTCGTCGCGCTCAACGCTCGCGGCTAGGCGCTTACGCAGGCATGCAACCGGCGCGAACAGATGCCGGTAGTGCTACGGATTTTCCGTCCTGCGGATTTATCCAGACGATCACGACGCTGCCATCGCAATACAGCGCATTGGCATCGTTGGCATCGACGATGCGATGCGCAATCGTTACCGACGAGTTGCCGAGTCGCTGGCAGCAAAGTTCCACCACGATATCGGTCGGCCAACCCAACTGGCGACGGTAGTTGGCCGTCACCGATGCCAGCACCGGCGCTGCCCCATCGGTGTGCCAGCCTTCGCATTCCTCTGCAAGCCAGCGCAAGCGCGCTTCTTCGAGAAAGGTGAGGAAGCTTGCGTTGTTGACGTGGTTATACGCGTCCAGGTCGCGCCAGCGCAACGCGATGGGAACGCGGATCAGCAGCGTGCCGGGGCGTGTCGGTGTCGAAGCATCCATGTCGGTCATAAACGTGGTGTTTCTATCGCGGTGGCTGCAATCAAACGATGCAATTCATCCAGTCCATCGAACAACGCGGCCGGGCCGGGTTGCAGGATGATTGGCGATTTAATTTCATGAATTTGGCCATTGCGTACCGCCGGGATCGCATACCATCCGGGCCGCGCAGCAACATGCTCAGGCCGGAATTTCTTGCCGCACCATGAGCCGATGATCAGGTCGGGCGCACGCCGAATCACTTCATCGGGATCAGCGAGGATGCGCGCCTTGCCCAGCGATTCGGCGGCGAGTTCCGGAAAGATATCGTCGCCGCCCGCGATTCGGATCAGTTCGGCGACCCATTTGATCGCGCTAATTGGCGGCTCGTCCCATTCCTCGAAATACACCTTGGGACGATACGGCAAGCGTGCGGCAGCATCGCGAATTTTCGCGATGTGCGCTTCCGCTTCTCGCGTATAACGCTCGGCGCGTTCCGCAGCACCGACCATTCCGCCAAGCCGGCGCATGTAACCGAGAATGCCGTCGACGCTGCGATGGTTGGCGATCCACACCTCGACGCCGGCCTTGATCAGCGCCTGTGCGATGTCGGCCTGGATGTCGGAGAATCCAATCGCAAGGTCCGGCTCCAGCGCGAGAATGCGATCAATCTTCGCGCTAATAAAGGCCGACACTTTCGGCTTGTCGCGGCGTGCTTCACGCGGGCGCACCGTGAAGCCGGAAATCCCGACGATGCGATCCTGCTCGCCGAGCGCGTACAGCACCTCGGTCGGCTCTTCAGTAAGGCAAACGATGCGTCGTGGGTAGTGATCGCTGGCGACGGCGCTCACGGATACAACATCTGTTTCGACCAGGCGGCAGCGTCAAGCGTGTACTGCCAGCGCTCGTGCAGCCGATAACGCGCGCCGTACCAGATTTCAATGCGATCGGGTGTCACCAAATAGCCGCCCCAGTGCAAAGGGCGCGGAACTGCGATGCCATCGAACTGCGCGTCGAACTCGGCAAGACGTTGCTCGAAGGTTTCGCGATCCGGCAACGGCTGCGACTGCAGCGAGGCCCAAGCGCCAAGCTGACTGCCGCGCGGACGCGTTGCGAAATACGCGTCCGAGTCGGCATCCGGCAAGTCCGTGACGTTTCCTTCGATTCGAACCTGCACGCCGTCGCGAAGATGTTTCCAGTAAAAACACAGTGCGGCCTGACGGTGCGCATCCAGTTGCCGACCCTTGGCGCTCGCGCGATTGGTGAAGAAGCGGAATCCGTCGTCGCCGTGGCCCTTCAACAACACCACCCGCGCCGAAACGCGGCCATTTCCGTCGGCAGTCGAGAGGGTCATCGCAGTGGGTTCGGGATCGATGGACGCCTTTGCTTCGTCCAGCAATTCGCCGAACGTTTGCATCGCTTCCTGCAGCATTGTATCGGTGAGATTTTTCATGTCGTCATCGTACTCCAGCACTCGTGTTGCGCCCTTGTCGGGCGCTTGTTTTTCCGATTGTCGCCACGTTGGTCGGCTGTCTACTATCGCTGCCGTCTTCCGCTTCCCTCTGGTTCGGCTGGCGACAGCCAACAAGAGAAGCTGCGGGCGGCAAGCCGGCGAAACGCTTGACCATTCTGCAGACAGCCAGTCCTCGCCGAACGGCGATTCAAGAGTGGGACCCTCACTCCCGGCCTCTCTCCCGAGCGGAGAGAGGAGAAAAGCTGGCGAAAGCCAGATGAAAAAAGCGGAATCGTCGCGACGATGAGCGCAGCCCGTGGGGTATTCTGATCGGCGCTGCGCATCTTGCGCCGACTGGCGGAACTGCAAGATTGACAACCCTCTCCACCGCGCATCCATCGGAACTGCGCAAATCCTTCTGGCGTGCGCTGGCGCTGACGGCGCTGGTGGCGACGCTTAACTTCCTGCTGTGGGGTTGGCTAAACCGGCCTACACCGATTGCGGACTGGACCGGGCCGGTTGGCGGGCTTGCCTTCACCGCGTTCCAGCGTTATGGCGATCCGACCAAAAATATTTTTCCCAGTCAGGACGACCTCGCCGAAGACGTGCGCCTGATGTCGACGGTGTCGAAACGTCTGCGTACCTATTCCGCACTCGAGAATCCGGTGGTGCCACGGCTGGCGCGATTGCATGGCATGGACGTGATGCAGGGCGTGTATCTTGATCGTCGCTTTGATCGCAACGAGCGCGAGCTTGATGCGCTCGAAGCCCTCGCCGGCAAGTACGACAACATCACCCGAGCCATCGTCGGCAATGAAGTGCTGCTGCGCAACGACATGAGCGTGGAGCAACTGGTTGGCTACATAGATCGCGCCCGTGCCCACTTGAATATCCCCGTTTCCACTGCCGAACCCATGTTCGTCTGGCTGCGTTACCCGGTGCTGGCGCAGCACGTCGATTTCATCACCATCCATTTGCTGCCGTACTGGGAAAAGAAGCCACGCAAGGATGCGATCAACTTCGTCGTCGGCCAATACAACGAGATGAAGCGACTGTATCCGGACAAGCCCATCGTCATCGGAGAAGTCGGCTGGCCATCCAATGGCGACCGCAAGGACTACGCATTCCCGACCGTCGCCAACCAGGCGCAATTCCTTCGTGAGTGGTTCAATGTGGCTGCCGGCAACAAGATTGACTACTACGTGATGGAAGCGATCGACCAGCCCTGGAAGGAGGCGCACGAAGGCCGCGCCGGTGCGTACTGGGGTATGTTCAACGCCGACCGCGAAGCAAAATTCGGCTTGACCGGTGGCGTAGTTTCCGATCCGTCTTGGCCGATCAAGGCGGTGGCCGCGATCCTGCTGGCCCTGCTGCCGATGTACTGGTTCGCGCGGCATTTCATCCGCTTCCGTATTACCGGCCTGCTGTTCTTCCTGGTCATGATGCAGTTGTGTTCATCGGTTCTGATCTGGTCGGCGACCTTGCCGTACGACTTCTATTTGAAGCCTTTCGACTGGCTGATGCTGACCCTGCTGCTGCCTGCGCAGGTCGCGATCATCCTGGTGCTGCTGATCAACGGTTTCGAGTTCACCGAAGTCATCTGGAACCGACGCTGGTTGCGCCATGCCGGATTGTTGACGCCCGAGCCGGGCGAGCCGCAAGGGTTCGTTTCGGTCCACCTGGCTTGTTACAACGAGCCACCTGAAATGGTGAAACTGACCCTTGACTCGCTGGCCGCGCTCGACTACCAAAATTTCGAAGTGCTGGTCATCGACAACAACACCAAGGACGAAGCCGTCTGGAAGCCGGTGCAGGAATACTGCGAGCAACTCGGTCCGCGCTTTCGATTTTTCCACTTGGCGCCATGGCCAGGCTTCAAGGCGGGAGCGCTCAACTATGGGCTGGAACAAACCGACCCGCGCGCTGAAGTCGTTGCCGTCGTCGATGCGGACTACGAAGTGCGCCGCGACTGGCTACGCGCTCTGACTGGCTACTTCGCCAATCCAAAGGTTGCCGTCGTGCAGTGCCCGCAGGCGCATCGCGACTGGGAGCACAACGCGTTTCGACGCATGGCCAACTGGGAGTACGACGGCTTTTTCCGCATTGGCATGCATCATCGCAACGAGCGCAACGCGATCATCCAGCACGGCACGATGACCATGGTTCGACGCCACGTGTTGGAAAGCACCGGCCAATGGTCGGAGTGGACCATCTGCGAAGACGCCGAACTCGGGCTTCGGCTGATGCACGCCGGCCACGAGTTGATCTATGTCGACGAACTGATGGGCAAGGGCCTCACTCCGGCCGATTTCACCGCCTACAAATCGCAACGCTTCCGGTGGGCGTTCGGCGCGATGCAAATTATGAAGGCGCGGCTGGGCTGGATGACCTTCGAGCGCGCCCGTGGCGATAGCCGTACAAGCATCGCAGCGATGGACGAAGACGCGCTGATCGCCGGCGTCGCGCCTGCTCGTGTGCGCGTGCGCAGCAGCAGGCGAAGCGTAAATGCCGATCCGCGCGATGGTCGCAGCGCTGCTGGCGGGCTGACGATCGGCCAGAAATTCCATTTCCTCACTGGCTGGTTCTCGTGGTTCGCCGATGCGTTGCACCTGGTGTTCACCCTGATGTCTATTGGCTGGACCATTGGCATGATCGGCTGGCCGCAATACTTCACGTTGCCTCTACGATTGTTTCTGGTGCCGATCATCGGCTTCTTCCTCAGCAAGGCGATCTTCGGCATCGTTCTCTATCGCGTTCGCGTGCCGTGCAACTGGAAAGACACCATCATGGCGTCGATCGCCAGCATGGCGCTCAGCCACGCAATCGCGCGTGGCATCTTCACCGGACTTTGGAAAAAGAAGGGTGAATTCGTGGTGACCGCCAAGAGCCGCCGCGTGGGCCGCAAGCCGAATCCGTTCGCCTGCGTGCGCGAGGAGACACTTATGCTGGTCGCATTGGTTTTGGGCATCGTCGGCATGAGCAATGCAATCGGCGTGCAGTACATGGAAGGCAAGCTTTGGATCGCCATCCTGTCGGCGCAAACCATTCCGTATCTGTCGGCGATGATCGCCGCGTGGGTGGCGGCGCGGGCGGGTGACACCGCGATCCGGGTCGCGCCCGCGATTGCGTGAACGACAACTTCGGCGTGCCTTGGTAACCTCGAACTTCGTCGCTACCCATCGCGTCGTACGACAATTTTCGTATTACGCCGAATGCCATGCGCTGGCGTACGCCCAGCCCAAATCGGGAAACTTTTCACAGGACTATTCCCTTCCCGGAAATTTACTGCTATTTTCCAGTTTCTTAACGCAAGCTGACGGCGCGTTAAGCCATCGCGAAAGCGATGTCGGCTAAAACCAGTGGGGCAGTTTTGTGGCACGTCGCTAGCCGACGCGTAACAGGCGGCCGGATCATGAAAATTCTTGGGAGTGACTCAATGACACACAGAAAACTGCTCGCCGCGGTGCGTTTCGCGCTCTACACCGGCGCCGCATCCGCTGCTTTCGTCGCTGCCCCTGCTGTCGCGCAGGACCAGGACGCCAGCAAGCTCGAAACTATCGTCGTGACCGGATCGC
This sequence comes from Rhodanobacteraceae bacterium, assembly GCA_043752325.1. Lineage (GTDB taxonomy): Bacteria > Pseudomonadota > Gammaproteobacteria > Xanthomonadales > Rhodanobacteraceae > Dokdonella. The sequence continues at coordinate 11,636 of JAYUYW010000201.1, forward strand.
GCATCCGCCAGGTCCAACTCGAGACCGAAAGGCCGGTCCTCACAATCACTCGCGCCGATATCGAGAAGCAGGGGTTCCAGTCCGTTTCCGACATCCTGCAGAATGTCAGCTCAGTCGGAACGCCGCCGCTCAGTCGCGCGTCCCCATTGTCGGCCGGTGAAAACGCCGGCGGAACATTCATCAGCCTGCGTAACCTGGGCGCCCAGCGCACCCTGGTGCTGCTCAATGGCAAGCGCCTGGGTATTTCCACCAGCGGCCTGTCCGACATCTCGACCATCCCGACCGCCGCCGTCGAGCGCATCGAAGTGCTCAAGGATGGCGCCTCGTCGATCTATGGTTCCGACGCCGTCGCCGGCGTTATCAACATCATCACCCGCAGCAACTACAGCGGTGCGATGGCCAGCGGCTACTATGGCCAGTACGACGAAGACGACGGCGTAACCACCAAGGGTGATCTGGTCTTGGGCTTCACAGGTGATCGCGGTTCGCTGACCATGGCCGCCGAGTGGGCGAAGGAAGACGCAGTCCCATCGTCAAACCGACCATACAGCGCCTTCCCGCGCTCAGACCGGCACCCGACCGACGGCTGGACCACGGTCGGTCAGTTTGGTGGTTTCACCACCTCCGCCACAACCATGGTCCCGGGCTTGCCTAGCGGAACCCGTGTGATCCTGCGCCCCGGTGGCAATCCGCGCGTCCTCACCGATTACATCCGCCAAGACACCTTCACCGGCTCATGTACCGCTGCCACAGTCTTGAACCCCGGTCCCCAACCTTGCATCCCGGGCAACATCGGCGGCAAGACCAACACCAACAGCCAGACCGACCTGCGTACCGCGCAGGAGCGCAAGGCCCTGTATGTCGACGGCATCTTCAAAATCACTGACGACATCCGCTTCCGCACCAATCTGCTTTACAGCTACCGCGATACCGATCGCCAAGTCGCCGGCTTCCCGCTGCAGGCGACGTCGCCCTCCAGCGGTGGCCCGGCTTCGC
>JAYUYW010000202.1:0-12542 GCA_043752325.1 Rhodanobacteraceae bacterium
GGCGCGGCCTACTTCGGGCCGATCCATTCCAGTTGCAGCCAGAACTTGGTCGTGTCGCGCGCAAAACCGTCACTGCGGTAGTCGGCCAGCTTGACCAGCGCGGTGAGTCCATTCGTTAGCGGAAAGCCTAGCGACGCGTCCCATTCGCGACCGTAGTTCGAGCCGCCGGCAGTGGCCGTGTCGGCGCGATAGTCGTGATAGGCAACCGTCCATGCGTAGCGACCCTCGCCGATGTGTCCGAACTTGCCACCGACCGACAGATAGCGATCTTCCAGTCCGCCGACCGGTGTTGTCAGGAATTTGTCGGCCCAGCCATCGAAGGCATGCAGCGTCGCCAGTGGTGTTTGTAACGCGTGCCGACCGTTGCCGCCGAGGTGTTCCCAGCCGAGCTTGATGGTGGTTCCTTGCACGCTGTAAGCGGGTTCGAGCAACCAATAGTTGTGCGCGAAACCAAGCGGATTGTCGGCGTAGTCGCTTTGGCGGGCCGCTTCAGCCGACCATGCCCAACCACTGCCATCCGTTGTCCAATCACCGCTCCAGCGCAGGCCGAAGCTTGCCGTCGATGCGCTTGCAACGTCGAGGTCTTCATGCAGGTACGCGTATCCGATCCACTGCTGCGCGGCGAGCTTGTAGGCGACGTTGAACAAATGCGTATTGAGATCGCGATCGCGCGCGAAGCTGTCGAGCGCATGATCGCCATTGACGCGCTGCACGCTGGCGAGCCAATCGACTTTCACGGTCAACGCGTCGGTGGCTTTCCATTCGGTGACGACCGCGTCAAACGTTTGTTCGTTCTGGCGCCAGCCGACGTTGCCGACCCAGCGCTGATTGTCGAGCAGGATGCGCTGTCGTCCCAGCGTGGCGGCGAAGCGCGCGTCATGCCAGCCGATCCAGGCCTGGTTGAGTTCGGCGCCTTCCGGATCGATCACCGTCGGGTAACGTGTCCCCCCATTTGCGCCGCTGTTGTAGCGGTCACCCGCTGCAACCACGCCTTCGCCTTCCAGCAGTGCCGACCAATGGTCGGCAAAGGCAAACCGCAAACCTGCGCGCAGGCGCAGCGTGTCGGCGCGGGCATCGGCCCTGAATGCTGCGTCGTCGACCTGTTCGTGGCGCAGGCGGAAGTTCCACTCGGGCGCAATCGTTGGCGTCTGTGCCGAGACGACAGCGCACATACACAACATGGTAGGCAGGGTGTAGACAGTTTTTAGGTTCATGGCAAGCGCTTCAAAAAGCGTGGCTAGCATCGCCCCTGCCTCGATGGGTCGCGTTGAGCCAAGTCAAGCGAACCGCCTTCTGCTGCGCGAATACGTACTTTCTACGGGAGTTCCCGGATCTGCTTGATCTGGGTCAACGCAGTGCGTTGCGCATTTGCGGACCATACCGATAGTCCCTTTTACCAAGGTGGAGATTCGACACCATGAAGAACATTCCTGTAGGTCTGCTGGTCGTTACGGTACTCGCGCTCGCGGGCTGTAACGAATCACGAAACGCCGCCGACCCTGCCATTGCGAAGGCCGCCGCGACGGCACCGGGAGAAACCGGTGGCTCGCTCAAGGGCGATTTCGGCCCACCGCAGGGTGAGCCGATTGATGCGGTGTTGACGTCGCCTCCGCAAGTGCCGCCGCCGACCGGTCGCAGCGCGCCGGCCAAGGTAAACGTCACCCTCGACGTGATCGAGAAGGAAATGCCGATTTCCGAAGGCGTCACTTACACCTTCTGGACATTCGGCGGCACTGTGCCCGGCAGCTTCATCCGCGTGCGCCAAGGCGACACCGTTGTGTTCCACCTGCGAAACATGCCCGACAGCAAGATGCCGCATAACATCGATCTGCACGGCGTTACCGGCCCCGGTGGCGGTGCAGCGTCGAGCTTCACCGCGCCCGGCCACGCCAGCCAGTTCACCTTCAAGGCGCTCAACGCCGGCCTCTACGTGTACCACTGCGCCACCGCGCCGGTCGGCATGCACGTTGCCAATGGCATGTACGGCCTGATCCTGGTCGAGCCGCCAGAAGGTTTGGAGCCGGTCGACAAGGAGTACTACGTGATGCAGGGTGATTTCTACACGACCGGCAAGTATCGCGAGAAGGGTCACCAGGGTTTCGACATGCAAAAGGGCATCGACGAGAACCCGACCTACGTGCTGTTCAACGGTAGCGAAGGTGCGCTGACCGGCGACAAGGCGCTGACGGCAAAGACCGGTGAGACGGTGCGATTGTTCGTGGGCAATGGTGGTCCGAACCTGGTATCAAGCTTCCATGTCATTGGCGAGATCTTCGACAAGGTCTGGTACGAAGGCGGTACCAACTTCCAGGAAAACGTGCAGACCACACTGATCCCTTCGGGCGGCGCAGCGATCATGCAGTTCCACATGGAAGTACCGGGCAGCTACGTGCTGGTCGATCACTCGATCTTCCGCGCCTTCAACAAGGGTGCACTCGGCATCCTCAAAGCCGAAGGTCCGGAGAACAAGGAAATCTATTCCGGTAAGGAAGTGGACGAAACCTATCTGGGTGATCGTGCCAGTGGCGGCAACATGGCGGCCGTCAGTGCGGCTGCAGTCGCCAACTCCGGCGGAGTCTTGACCAAGGAAGAGCAGATCAAGGCGGGCGAAGCGCTGTTCACCGGCACCTGCTCCACCTGCCACCAAGGCAACGGACAGGGTCTCGAGGGCGTGTTCCCGCCATTGGCTGGCTCGGACTACATCAAGGCCGATCCGCAGCGAGTGCCGCACACCATCCTGCACGGTCTGACCGGCAAGGTCACCGTCAACGGCAAGGAATACAACTCGGTGATGCCCCCGATGTTGCAGCTCACCGACGACGAAGTTGCCAATATTGCCACCTACGTCCTCAACAGCTGGGATAACCCGGGTGGCGTCATCAGCAAGGAAGATGCTGCAAAGGCGCGCAAGGAAGAAGCTGCGAAACCGGCTGAAGGCGAAGGGCACTGATTGTCATGCAACGCCTTGCCGCCATGTTGCTGCTAGCCCTGCCCGTCGCCGCTTTCGCCAGCGACGTGGTATGGGTGCAGATGCCCGCCGGCAGTTTTCGATCAGCACTCAAGTACGAAGACGTGCCTATCACGCAGGTCGCCGCGTTTGAGTTGCAGAAGCGCCCGGTGAGCAATGGCGATTTCCTCGCTTTCTTGCGGGCACATCCGCAATGGCAGAGTGATCACGTGGCGTCGGTGTTTGCTGAGCCACGCTATCTGTCGCACTGGTCCGGACCGACCACGCTAGGTAGTGAAGCGCTACCGGAACAGCCAGTCACCCAGGTCAGTTGGTTCGCCGCATCGGCATATTGCGACGCGGAAGGCGCACGACTGCCAACGTGGTCGGAATGGGAATACGCCGCCGCCGCTGACGAGACGCAGTTGGATGCGCGAACGAATCCGGCCTGGCGCGAGCGCATTCTCGGCTGGTACTCGCGCCCTTCGAATAGAGCGCTGCCGCGCGTTGGCCTGCAGGCGGCCAATGCCTATGGCGTGCAAGACCTGCATGGACTGGTCTGGGAATGGACCGCCGACTACTCGTCGCTGCTGATTGCATCCGACAACCGCAACCAGGGTGACGCTGATCGGCTGAAGTTCTGTGGTGCCGGCGCACTTTCGATGAATGATCGCGAGAACTACGCGGTGTTGATGCGGGTGGCCATGCTGAGTTCGCTCAACGGCAAGGACACCACCACCAATCTTGGCTTTCGCTGTGCAAGGAATGTTGAATGAACACTACCCACCTGATCCGCGGAATGCTGATGCTGTGCTGCCTGACGCTGGCCGCGCCTGCGTTTGGCACGACGCCGGATGCGGCGCTTCCGGGTGATTCGGTTTACCAGTTGCCCGTGGTGTTGATCGACCAGGACGGCAAAGGCTTCGACTGGCGAAGCCGTCGCGGCGAGCCGCAGCTGGTGACCATGTTCTACACCGCCTGCCCCTACATGTGCCCGCTGATCGTGGATGCCGGCAAGAGCATCGAAAAGGCGCTGACACCTGCACAACTCGGCGGCCTGCATCTCTTGTTCATCAGCATGGACCCGACCAACGACACGCCCGCTGCACTGCTGGCGCTGGCAAAACAGCGTACGCTCGACACCACCCGATGGACCTTGGCATCGCCGCAGGAAAGCGCCGTGTCGACCGTGGCGGGCGTGCTCGGCGTGCGCTATCGCAAATTGGCGAGCGGCGATTTCAACCACACCGGCGAGCTGATTCTGCTCGATCGCGAGGGTCGCATCGTTGCGCGCACCGAGAAGATTGGCAGCAAAGCAGACCCGGAATTCCTTGCAGCCGTCGAGCAAGCGATCAACCCTTCCCAACCCACCCTCAAAGTCAAACCCACGGAGACATCACGATGAATATTCCAACCACTTTCCTTGCCCTTGGCTTGCTTGGCGCAGCGTCATTCGCCCATGCGGCGCCTAACTGCACGATTGCACTGGCAGGTAGCGATCAAATGCAGTTCAACCTCAAAACGGTGACTGTTTCCGCTTCCTGCGCGAGCATTTCCATCGAGTTGGTGCATACCGGCAAGTTGCCGGTGGCAGCCATGGGCCACAACGTAGTCATCAGCAAGACCGTTGACATGGCGCGCATCGCGTCAGCCGGAATGAAAGCCGGTGCCGCTGCGGGCTACGTGCCCAAGGGCGACCCGGCCATTGTTGCGACGACGGATATGATCGGCGGCGGTGCGAAAACCAGCGCGAAGTTTCCTGGTAGCAAACTCGTTGCCGGAGGCGACTACACTTTCTTCTGCTCGTTCCCAGGCCACTCGGCACTCATGAAGGGAACCGTCGTCGTCACCAAATAAGGTCAGCCTGGCGTCGCTGTTCACCGCGCGCGTCGGATCCGCCAGTTCGAGTCCGGCGACAAGCATGGAGGTAGCGACGCCGCCTGATCCCTGCGAATGGATACTATGAGTAGTACGCTGGAGGAAGAGGCCAAGTACGCTGATCACATCCACTTCCGGGAGATGGCATGAGACACAGCGAACGGCATCGAACACATCGAACTGGCTGGCTACGCGCCGCTGTCCTGGGGGCAAACGATGGAGTGGTGTCCACCGCCAGCTTGGTATTGGGCGTTGCAGCTGCCGGGGCAGACACCCGAGCGATACTGGTTGCGGGCGTCGCCGGTCTCGTTGCAGGAGCCATGTCGATGGCTGCTGGCGAGTACGTCTCAGTCAGTTCGCAAGCGGATACCGAGCGTGCCGACTTATTGCGTGAAAGCCAGGAGCTGGCTTCAAATCCAGAGCAGGAGCACGAAGAACTGGCATCGATTTATGTTGGACGTGGTCTTGATAGGTCATTGGCATTGCAGGTCGCCACGCAACTGATGAGCCACGATGCGCTTGGCGCACATGGTCGGGATGAGCTTGGCATATCCGACACCTTGGCCGCGAAACCCGTTCAAGCTGCACTGGCTTCTGCTGGTACGTTCGCCGCAGGGGCGGCACTTCCGCTGCTCGTCGTTCTCGTGGCTCCCGTTGCTGCGCTCATGTGGAGCCTCGCCGGTGGTTCGCTTCTCTTCCTCGCCCTGCTCGGTTTGCTAGCTGCGCGTGCAGGTGGCGCGCCGGTGCTCGCATCTGTGTTGCGTGTTTCGTTCTGGGGTTCATTGGCGATGGGCCTGACCACGGCCGTCGGCGCGCTCTTCGGCGCGTCTGCGTGATTGGTGCGAGCGTAAGTGGCGCAACGCCTGCCAATTCCCGCGCACCGAACCCGCTCCACAAGTTGATTCACTGCAGGCACCACGCACTGCCATCCGGCCTTGGCAACCAATGATTTCAAAACTTCCTCGGTGGGTCTGGGCGGCTGCGTTTGCATTGGCTTTCGTCGCGGGAATCATCAACGCGGTTGCGCTGCTCGGCTTCAAGCATCAGGCAGTCACCCATTTGACCGGAATCACATCGATGCTCGCCGCAGCGTTGGCATCGCTGGATATGTCGGCAGCTCTTCACCTCGCGGCGATCATCGGCGCTTTCATGGCTGGCACCGTGACAAGTGGTTTCATCATTCAGGACAGTACGCTACAGCTGGGTCGGCGCTACGGCGTGGCTCTGCTCCTGGAAGCTGTTCTTCTTTGCATCACCGTCCCGTTGCTCGACCGCAATAACCTTCTCGGTATGTACGCCGCGTCATTCGCCTGTGGACTGCAGAACGCTATGGTGAGCACTTACAGCGGTGCCGTTGTTCGCACCACACACTTGTCCGGCATGTTCACCGATCTGGGCATCTTCCTCGGCCATTCGATCCGCGGTATTCCCGTCGATTCGCGGCGGCTGCGCCTCTGCTTCCTCATCATCTCGGGATTTCTCTTTGGCGGAATCGCCGGCGCGGTGGCGTTCCGAAGTCTCGGCTATTCCACGCTTTACATCCCCAGTGGTCTCATTGCCTTCACCGCGCTGACCTACATGATTTACCGACTGCGCGTTGGCGACGTCGCTTGAACCAGGATGGATTCGTGAAACCGGCGCAACCATGAAAGAGCGATCGAAGTCGCCAGACGAGCACAGCGATCGCGAAAAGTGTTTGGCTGATTTCGGTGAAGAACGACTGGATACGTTACAACGTGAAGCCTTCGATTACTTCCTGCATCAGACCAGCCCGCTCAACGGTCTGGTTGCCGACAAATCGCAACACGGATGCGACGCGAGCATCGCGGCGGTGGGCTTTGCGCTGGCCAGTTATCCCGTCGGAGTCGAGCGTGGCTGGATCACGCGCGCCGCGGCAATCGAAAGCACGCTTCTGGTGCTGCGCTTCTTGCGAAGCAGCCCTCATGACGCGTCGGCGAGTGCGACCGGATACAAGGGCTTTTACTACCACTTCCTGGACATGACGACAGGTCGTCGTGCCGGGGGTTGCGAGCTATCGACCGTCGATACCGGCTTCCTGCTGGCCGGCATACTGACTGCCGCTGGCTACTTTGAACGGGACGATGAGCAGGAGCGGGAAATCCGCAATCTCGCCGACTTCCTGTACCGACGCGTCGACTGGCAGTGGGCCTGCAACGGCGGTGCGACCTTGACTCACGGCTGGAAGCCAAGAAGGGGCTTCCTTCCCTACCGCTGGCAGGGTTATGACGAGGCGCTCCTGCTGTACGTGCTGGCGCTAGGCTCGCCGACACACCCTTTGCCCGCAGAGAGTTACACCGCATGGGCATCCTCTTATGAATGGAAGACGGTCGATGGGTATGAGTACCTCTATGGCGGACCACTATTCATACACCAGTACTCGCACTGCTGGCTCGACCTGCGCGAAATCCAGGATGCCTTCATGCGCGACAAAGGGATCGATTACTTCGAGAACAGCCGCCGCGCAACGCTCGCCCAGCGCGCCTACGCGATTCGAAATCCGCTGGAGTTGGTGGGCTATGGCGCCAATTTCTGGGGGCTGACGGCGAGCGACGGTCCAGGCTTTACTAAACGGCGGATCGGCGGCATTGATCGCAGCTTTTTCAACTACGTCGCTCGTGGCGCACCCTACGGTCCCGACGACGGGACGATAGCGCCCTGGGCCGTCGCGGCGTCGCTGCCTTTCGCGCCGGAAATCGTGCTCCCCACGATCCGGTACCTGCAGGACGCGTATCCGCAGGCGAGCGGGAAATACTCGTTCCTGTGCAGTGTCAATCCGACCTATTCCAGCGAATCGGAAACTGCACTGCCGTGGACGTCAGATTTCCACTTCGGTATCAACCTGGGGCCGGTCGTCATGATGTGCGAGAACTTCCGTTCCGGCCTGTTATGGCGACTGATACGCGCTAGTCCTTACATCACGACCGGGCTGCGACGCGCAGGTTTTGCGAATGGATGGCTTTGAGATCACTCCCCGAGCGATCGCCGAAGTTCCAGCCGCACACACCGACGACTTCCCACCACGACACCCGAATGCGGCTGCTGAATTGCTACTGCTACAGGCGTCGCTGATGCCCCACTGCGTGCGCTGACGGAAGTCATCACGGCACGTCGTTGAGAGCTGGGACGGGTGGCGCGACCGGTGTCCATTTCCAGTTGCGAACTTCGGGCATGTCTTGGCCATGCACATCGATGTATTGGCGATGCTGTACCAGCTTTTCGGAAAGCATCTGCTTCAACCTCAAACCGTCGTCACCGGTTTGTGGCAGGCGATCGATGCTGTCCATCACCAGGTGGAAGCGGTCGAGATCATTGCGCACCGTCATGTCGAAGGGTGTTGTGATCGTGCCCTCTTCCTTGTAGCCACGCACATGCATGTTGACGTGGTTGGTGCGCCGGTAGGTCAGTCGATGGATCGACCATGGATAGGCGTGGAAGGCGAAGATAATCGGCTTGTCGCGGGTGAACAGGGCGTCGAATTCTTCATCATTCAAGCCATGCGGGTGTTCGCTCGACGGCTGCAGTCGCATCAGGTCGACGACGTTGACCACACGGACCTTCAGCGTCGGCAGGTATTCGCGCATTATCGAGACGGCAGCCAGTGTTTCCAGCGTCGGAACGTCGCCACAACAGGCCATAACGACATCGGGTTCGCCGCCGGCATCGCTGCTTGCCCAGTCCCAGATGTCGATACCCTTGGTGCAGTGCGCGACCGCCTGCTCCATCCTCAGCCATTGCGGCGCTGGATGCTTGCCGGCGATCACGACGTTGACGTAGTGACGACTGCGCAGGCAGTGATCCATCACCGACAGAAGGCAATTGGCATCGGGCGGGAAGTAGATGCGTACTACCGACGCCTTCTTGTTCATGACGACATCGATGAAGCCCGGATCCTGGTGGGAAAAGCCGTTGTGATCCTGACGCCAGACATGCGAGGCGAGAAGATAATTGAACGAGGCAATCCTGCTACGCCAGGGCAAACGACGTGAAATGTCGAGCCACTTGGCATGCTGGTTGAACATCGAATCAACGATGTGGACGAATGCCTCATAGCAATTGAAAAGGCCGTGCCGTCCGGTCAGCAGGTAGCCTTCCAGCCAGCCCTGACACTGATGCTCACTGAGCATTTCCATGACCCGACCCGTCGGCGCCAGCCATTGATCATTGGCTTGCGTGGCGGCATCCCATTGACGCTCGGTTACGTCGAACAGGGCTTCAAGTCCATTCGACAGCGTCTCGTCCGGGCCGAAAACGCGGAAGTTGCGGGCCGCCATGTTGCGAGCCGCCACGTCACGCAGGAACGGTCCCATCACATGGGTGTCACCAATACCGCGAGTGCCGGGAACGGGGACATCGCAGGCGTAGTCGCGGTAGTCGGGCATCTCCAGATCGCGCAGCAGCAATCCGCCATTGGCATGCGGATTCATGCCCATGCGGCGTGAACCTGTCGGTGCCAGTTCGGCCAGTTCCGGCAGCAGACAACCTTCGGCATCGAACAGCTCTTCGACCCGGTAGCTCCTGAGCCACTCTTCGAGCTGGGCCAGATGATCCGGTTTCGATGCAGAGATCGAAATCGGTACCTGATGCGAGCGAAAGGTGCCCTCGTTCTGAAGGCCATCAACCGTCTTCGGTCCGGTCCAGCCCTTGGGCGACCTCAGCACGATGACGGGCCATCGCGGACGCTCCTTGTTGCCGTGCTTGCGCGCGTCACGCTGGCATGCGTGGATATGCTCGATGGCTGTATCAAGCGCAGTTGCCATCGCTTCGTGCATGAGTGCGGGGTCGTCGCCCTCGACGAAGATCGGCGTCCATCCATAGCCGCGCAACAACTGATCGAGTTCCTTGTGGGAAATGCGCGAAAGCACGGTCGGGTTGGCGATCTTGTAACCGTTCAAATGCAGGATCGGCAGCACTGCACCATCGGTCGCGGCATCGAGGAACTTGTTTGAATGCCAAGCCGCCGCAAGCGGTCCGGTCTCCGCCTCGCCGTCGCCAATAACGCAAGCGACGATCAGTTCCGGGTTGTCGAAAACGGCGCCGAATGCGTGGCTGAGTGAGTAACCAAGTTCACCACCCTCGTGAATCGAGCCCGGGCATTCCGGCGAGGCATGGCTTGGTATGCCGCCGGGGAATGAGAACTGCAGGAAAAACTTCTGCAGACCGGCTTCATCCTGGCTGATCTCTGGATAGATTTCGCTGTAGCTGCCCTCGAGATAGGTGTTGGCGAGGACCGCTGGCGCGCCGTGCCCCGGGCCGCAGATGTAGATCATGTCCAGGTCGTATTTCTTGATGACACGATTCAGATGGACATAGATGAAGTTCTGCCCCGGCGTGCTTCCCCAGTGACCGAGCAACATGTGCTTCACATCTGCCAACTGCAGCGGCCGTTTGAGCAAAGGGTTCGCGAACAGATAGATTTGGGCGACCGCGAGATAGTTCGTCGCGCGCCAGTAGGCATCAATGCGTCGCGACAGGTCTGCACTCAAGGTGGAGGGATTCACGATTTGATCTTCCTTTGGACTTAAGCTGGCCGGGCGAAGTGCGATATCCATTCTCGGAATGGAAGTCCCACTCCCGGCGGGAGACGTGTTGAGGTGGGGGTTCGGCCGGAGCGAACCGTGGCAGAGTTTACGACCGCTGATCCCCGCAAGATCCGTACTGTCATCCGGCGCGTCGTACCACCCCGGAAATAATTCGGAGCGGGTTCTTCTCCCGGCGGGAGAAGAATCAACTCCGCTGAGGTTCCACGCCAAACTGGCAATCACGCAATCGTTTGATCGCTCATTGCTGGAAGATCAAGACTGTGCACCACGCACGTAGCATCGTCTGGATCTGGCGCGCGCTTGAAACCGAGGTGCGCGGCCAATTCGCGCATATGCTCATTGTCTGCGGAATCGATCGAGTGCATGGACTTGATGCCACGTTCAACGGCACTGTTGATGAGATGCTGCATCAACAGCGTTCCCAGTCCCTTACGCTGCCATTCGTCGCTAACTGTCACGGCAAACTCGCAGGTCTCGTCGCCTTCCGCGCTCAATCGGGCAACGCCAATCTCTACCTGCTCCGCTCCCTCGCCAATCAACGCAATCAGGGCCACTTCGCGAGCGGGGTCCAGGGCCACAAGTCGACGGAGCAAATCGTCACTCGGTGACACCAGAGTGCCGAGAAATCGGAATCGTCGAGATGTCGGCGACAGCCGCTCGATAAAGCGGCGTTCCAGCTCGATGTCCTGCTCGCGGATTTCACGTATCAGCACGGATTGGCCACCGTGCAGCACCTCATGCCAGCTTTGCTCGTTCGACGGATCCGCGCCCAAGCCGGCCTTTGTGAAATGCGTGAGAAAAGGAGGCGCATTCATACTTTGATTTTCGCTGCTCATGTCATGGCTGCCTTTTATGCGTACTTTGCGGAGTCGCGTCATTGAGGTCGCTGGTTTTTCGCCGAGCCCAGCCGACCGACTTGGAACTCTCGTGTGCATGCGCAGACGCAACGGCACTGGCAACGCAATCAGAACGCCTACGACGACATCTGATTGCTGTGCTGCACCTGCTCAATCTTCAATGGCGATTTGCGCGTGATCAGCGAGGTCGTGCGTAGCGTTGACGGACCCACAACCTCGGTGTTGATCCGTATCAACGGCCGAAGCGGCAGTGGGTGATGCTTGCCCAGTCTGAAGATGAAACCGATCGGATTACGCGACATGAGCCATTCCGCCTGCAGGCAAGCGATGAAATCTCGTATCGACATCCCGCCCGCTAAAGAGTGCGCGTGCGGGCTGATTCGAGCCGGACGCCGCCAGATCGCATTTCGGACTCAGCGTGCGCCAGCTACGAACCCGGTCGACGCCGTATTCCGCCCAGTGCGAATAAAAGGCCGGGAGCGTGTAGATGCCATGCAAGGCCACGGTTCGGCCATCCACCACGAACTCGATCTCCTCGCCATCGCGAGGAAGACCCGTTGAACTTTGGATCCAATCTTCGACCATGTTGCCACCTGCGTTTCGCAAACTCCGATCCTGCCGGCCTCTCGTTTGAGTATTCAGTCGGCAGTGGGGGCAGCATGGTCCGCCGTTTCGCGGTCGTCTGTGCGATCGCGTACATTGCGCGGCGATTTCAGATTGCCTGATTGGAAAGCGACTTCCGTCACGTTCCATGGGGCACTCCCCGGCTACTGCGGCGTCCGCAGGGCTTTACTTCGCCAACGAAGTTTCGGAGTAGCATCGGGTCCTGCGCGCGACCAAAGACCACGGATCTGCCGACGCGCACGTTCGCCTAGCCGGACGCTGCCGTGCAGCGCGTTGAACGTCCACTCACTATTCAGGCCGTTACCATGGCCGCAAAGCTTTCCGATCCGAGAGGCAACCACTTGCTTGGGGCGATTCCGTCGACCGAGTGGGCGCGCTTCGCGCCGCAGCTCACGCCCGTGTCCCTGGGCCTTGGCGATGTCATTTACAACTCAGGCGAGGAACAACCTTGGGTGTACTTTCCGACCGATTCGATTGTTTCGTTGTTGTACGTCTTGGAAGACGGTTCATCGGCTGAAATCGCGATCGTTGGCAATGAAGGCATGGTCGGCATTTCCGTGTTCATGGGCGGCGGAACAACACCAAGTCGCGCCGTGGTGCAGAGCGCCGGAAATGCCTATCGCATGCGAGCGGAGTTCATCCGCGACGAGTTTGTCCTCGCCGGACCGGTGCAAC
>JAYUYW010000203.1:0-12524 GCA_043752325.1 Rhodanobacteraceae bacterium
CGATTGAGCTGCACTTCTGGATCGCCACGATGGGCATCGTGCTGTACATCGCTGCGATGTGGATTGCCGGCGTGATGCAGGGCCTGATGTGGCGCGCCACCAACGCCGACGGCACCCTTACATACACCTTCGTCGAAAGCCTGATCGCCACCTACCCTTACTACCTCGGTCGCCTGATTGGTGGCGTCATTGTGCTGGCGGGCATGTTGCTGATGGGTTGGAACATGTTCTGCACAGCGCGGCGGGTTCGTGTGATTGAACCGCAGCCGCTGTTGGCGCCGCATCCCTCCGAAGCCCGCGCCTGAGGCCACGACCATGAGCGATAAAGACGTGAGCAAGCAGGGCCCGAACCATTCCAGCCAGGACGGACAGGAAACCAATCCGCACGAGAAAATTGAAAAGAACGTGGGACTACTCGCCGTGCTGATCGCGGTGGCGGTGTCGTTCGGCGGCCTCGCGGAAATCGTCCCGCTGATGTACCAGGCAGAAGCCATCCAGCCGCTGCCCGGCGTGAAGCCCTATCCCGCGCTGGAACTGGCCGGACGCGACATTTACGTCCGCGAAGGTTGCTACAACTGCCACTCGCAGATGATCCGCACCCTGCGTTTTGAAACCGAACGTTACGGCCACTACTCCATGGCTGGTGAATCGGTTTACGACCGCCCGTTCCAGTGGGGCAGCAAACGCACCGGACCGGACCTGGCGCGTATCGGCGGACGTTACTCCGACGAGTGGCATCGCGTGCACCTGATGAATCCGCGCGACGTAGTGCCGGAATCGAACATGCCGCCGATGCCCTGGCTGGCCGATGGCAAGGTCGAAGGCGCGAGGATTGCGAGACACATGAAAGCGTTGCAGCGCCTCGGCGATCCTTACACCGATGAGGAAATCACGCAGGCGCCGACCGACGTGGAAGGCAAGACCGAACTGGACGCCGTCGTGGCCTATCTGCAAGGCCTCGGCAAGAACGCACCGCGGGGGCAATGACATGCTGTCTGGAATCACGACCGCGATCCTTCTGGTCCTGTTCGTTGCTGGATGGGTTTGGGCCTGGAGCCCGCGTCGCAAGCACGACTTCGACGCAGCGGCACGCTTGCCGCTCGACGAAACGGAAATGGAGGACCGGCCATGAGCACGATCTGGTCCTGGTACGTCATCGCTCTCGTAGCCAGCAACATCCTCGGCTGCGTGGCACTGCTCTGGTGGACATCGCGCCCGCGCAAGGGCGACGCACGTCCGGACGACACCAGCCACGTCTGGGATGGCGACATCACCGAGTACAACAAACCATTGCCGCGCTGGTGGATCAACCTGTTCTACCTGACCATCATCTATTCGGTCGGCTATTTGTTCTGGTACGGCGGTTGGGGTAGCTACGAAGGCTTTGGCGGCTGGAGCTCGGTCGGCGAACTCAAGAACGACCAGTCCATCGAGGATGCGAAGCTCGAAGTCACGTTTGCGCCGTTCAAGGGGAAGTCGATCGACGTGATTGCGCGTGATCCAAATGGCGTAAAACTAGGCCAGGCTATTTTCGCCAACACCTGCGCAACGTGCCACGGCTCTTCGGGGCAAGGCGCGCTCGGCTTCCCCAACCTGCGTGACGACGTGTGGAAATGGGGCAACACGCCGGAGGACGTCCTGACTGCTGTCCTGCAAGGTCGCGAAGGCGTGATGCCGCCATGGGGCGAAGTACTGACCAGCATGGGCGGCGAAGGTGCCGTGGCGGAAGTCGTGAAATACGTGAAGTCACTTTCCGATCCATCACTGGCGGCAGACCCACTCGCGGTAAAAGGCGGCGCCTTGTATGCGGGCGTCTGCATCGCCTGCCATGGCGTCGATGGCAAGGGCAACCAGGCATTGGGAGCATCCAACCTGACCGACGATTATTCGCTTTACGGAAACAGCACGGAGCAGATCACCGAGACCATCGTCAAGGGCCGTAATGGCGTGATGCCGGCGCAGGGCCCCATCCTTGGCGACACCCGCTCGCGACTGGTCGCGGCGTACGTCTGGTCGCTGACCCATAGCCCCAACGGTACGAATCGCTCGGGTACTTCGCCGGAGGCGGATAGTCCCGCGCAATGACCGTCGTCGTCGAACCACCGCGAGATCATCCACCGAATCCACTCGCACAACGTCTCGGCGCGGTGCTGTGGCCCAGCTTCTTCGCGGCGGGCGTGGCGACGATGGTGTTCTTCGCCTTTGTCGATCCGCTCGCACTGCGCGACATGACGTTTCCACAACTGCCGATCACGCGCGGCTTGGGCTACAGCATCGGCTTCTTCGTGTTCTGGCTCGCCACCGCAGCGTCCAGTCTTTTCACGTGGATATTGCTGCGACCACCAAGTCGCTTCAACCAGCCGTTGCCGCCGGAATGACGTGGCAACGTGAGCAATGCGACATGGACGCAGTGACGTGAGCACGCACATCGATATCGAGGTCGTCGACAGCGGCGGTGCCGCGTATGTCAGCGAGCGCAAGGTCTATCCGCGCGAAGTGTCCGGTCCGCTCAATCGCTGGCGCGTAGTGTTTGTGTTCGTGCTGCTCGCCGTCTACTACGCGTTCCCGTGGCTGCGTTGGGATAGCCGCCAGGCCGTGCTGTTCGATCTGCCGGCGCGCAAATTCCACATCTTCGCGGTCACCTTCTGGCCACAGGATTTCATCTTCCTGGCGATGCTGCTGATCATCTGCGCGTTGGGATTGTTTTTCGTTACTGCGCTCGCGGGTCGTGTCTGGTGCGGCTATGCCTGTCCGCAAACAGTGTGGACCGAAGTATTCCTGTGGATGGAGCGCTGGACCGAGGGTGGGCGCCTGCAACAGATGAAGCTGGACGCCGCGCCTTGGTCGCGCGAGAAGGTCTTGCGCAAGAGCGCCAAGCATTCGCTGTGGTTGGTATTCGCCGTTTGGACCGGCTTCACCTTCGTTGGCTTCTTTACGCCCATCGCCGATCTCGCCGCACGCATCTGGCCATTCCAGTGGAGTGGCTGGGAAACTTTCTGGGTTTTCTTCTATGGTGTCGCGACGTGGGGCAATGCCGGCTTCCTGCGCGAGCAGGTCTGCAAGTACATGTGCCCTTACGCACGTTTCCAGAGCGCAATGTTCGACAGCAACACGCTGATCATTGCCTACGATCCGATGCGCGGCGAGCCGCGTGGCCCGCGCAGGCGTGGCCTCGGCGACGTGTTGAAACGCGCACGCGGCCTACTCGATCTCAAAACCGCTTACGACTACGTATTCCGCGCCAGCCAACATCCCAGCGCGGCGGCAAAAGCCGCGCAGGCGCACGGCACCATCACACTTGCCGGTGCTGGCGTCACTTCCGAACCGTTACCGAAGTTCGCGCCCGAAGAGCTCGGTGACTGCATCGATTGCACGTTGTGCGTGCAGGTTTGCCCGACCGGCATCGACATCCGCAACGGTCTGCAATACGAATGCATCGCCTGCGGTGCCTGCATCGACGCCTGCAATTCCGTCATGGAAAAGATGGATTTTGCGAAGGGCCTGATCCGCTACTCGACCCAGAACGCCATCGACGGCAAAACGACGCGCGTGATGCGCCCGAGGGTCTGGGTCTACGGCATTGTGTTGCTCGCGCTGGCTGCAAGCTGGACCTGGGGCATTGCAGCCCGCAGTCCGTTGATCGTCGACGTGCAACGCGATCGCAACGCGTTGTACCGGATCAACGCGGGTGGCGAGGTCGAGAACGGCTACACGCTCAAACTGGTGAACAAGATTGACCGTGGCGGCGATTTCACCATCAGCGTGGAATCGCCAACACCAGGCATCGTGTTGCGCGAGCCGCGCGGGACCGTGCATGCCAATGCCGAAGAAGTGTTGTCGCTGCCGCTGATCCTGTCGGGGCCTGCGTCACTGCGCGGCCGTCACCACGTGAAAGTGATCATCAACAACGCCGACGGCAGTGTGCGAAAGTCTGTCGACAGCAGCTTCTTCGGACCAATGTGATGGAAGCAAGACGTTCCGGTTGGCGCGAACCCATGGTCTGGCTGGTGGCGGGACTGCCGCTGGCGGCCGTGATTGGCAGCGTTTGGTTGGTTTATGAAGCCGTGCGCAGTGGCAATGACGACGCGGTCTACGATCAGGTCCAGCGCACTGGGCAAGCGCAGGTTGCCAATCTTGACGCTGACGCTCGCGCGGCGGGACTCAAGCTCGGTGCCGTGCTGCAAATCGACGGTGCCACGCTGCACGTATTTCCGGCTGGCGGCGCATTCGTGCGCAACGAACCCTTGCAGATGACCGTGTTGCATCCGCAGCAACAGGCCTCCGATCGCAGCGTCGATTTGCAACCCGATTCTACCGGCTGGCACGCCGAACTGGCACTGGAAGATGGCCATGACTGGATCGTCCATCTCACCGACGAGAGGATCACGTGGCGATTACGTGGACGCCTGCTGAAAGGCCAGCGCGCGGCACACCTCGGGCCGTCGTTGCAGATTCAGTGAACGCACTTCCGATCCGCCCCGGGTCGGCGGACTGCTTCCATTGTGGCGAACCGCTACCAATCACACCATCGCGTCTCGTCCTTGATGGCGAATCGCAGGCTTTTTGCTGCGACGGGTGCGCGGGCGCGGCGCAATGGATTCGCGATGCGCGCCTAGGCGACTACTACCGCTTGCGCAGCGAAACCGCCGGCAAGGTCGATCTGGATGGCGTGGATTTTGAGCTATGGGACCGCGACGACCTGATGCGCGATCACGTTCGCAAAGTCGACGATGGCTGCGAAATCACCGTGCTCAGCGATGGCATGCGTTGCGCCGCCTGCGCATGGCTGATCGATAGCGCATTGCGCCGTGAGCCAGGCGTAATCGATGCCGGTGCCAATGCCGTCACCGGGCGCATTCGCATCCGCTGGAATCCGGCACGCACGCTGCTGTCGACCTTGCTGCGTCGCGTCGCATCGCTCGGCTATCGCCCGTTTCTCAGCGGTGGCGAAGCCCGCGAAGAATCGCGCCGCGTCGAGCGCAATCGCTGGCTGATCCGCTTGGGCGTGGCCGGTCTCGGCGCCATGCAGGCGATGATGTTTGCGGAAGCGCTGTACCTCGACACGCGTGGCGAAATGCCGATGGCGACGCGCGATTTTTTCCGCTGGGTCACCATTCTGGTGTCGTCACCCGTGGTGTTCTATTCCGGCTGGCCATTCATAGCCGGCATGTTGCATGAACTTCGCGGGCGTCGTCTGGGAATGGACACCTTGATCGCCAGTGCGACCTTGCTCGCCTACGGCGCCAGCATCGTCGAAACCATTCGCGGCGGGCCACACGTGTGGTTCGATGCGGCCGTGATGTTCGTGTTCCTGTTGCTGGCCGCACGCATACTGGAGCAGCGCGCACGCAACATCGCCAGTGCACAGGTTGATGCCTTGGCGCGCGCGCGCCCCGCGTTGGCAACGCGTGAACTCGCCGATGGGAGCCGCGAGGCTGTGCCTCTGGCAGCGCTTGAGGTCGGCGACATCGCCTGCATGGCGGCAGGCGACGCCGTTCCGGCGGATGGCGTGTTGCTTGATGCGCACGCGAGTTTTGAGGAGGCAATGCTGACCGGCGAGTCCAGCCACGTCAGCAAACACGCAGGCGATAGCGTGTACGCCGGAACGATCTGCAATGAGCGACCGGCACGAATCAGCGTGCGCGAAGTCGGCCCGAACACGCGACTGTCACAACTGGTGCGCCTGGTCGAACAAGCACAGGCACATCGGCCACCGATGGCACGATTAGCCGATCGGATTGCGAGCCATTTCGTTGCAGCGCTGGCGCTGATCGCTGTCGGCGTCTACATCGCCTGGCGGATCATTGATCCATCGCGTGCGTTCGAGGTGACGCTGGCCTTGCTCGTCGTCAGTTGTCCTTGCGCATTGTCGTTGGCAATTCCGGCGGCACTCGCTGCTGCACACGGAGCGCTGGCGAAGTTGGGCGTGCTGGCGATGCGTCCCGATGCATTGGAAACCTTGGCCGCAGTGACCGACGTGGTGTTCGACAAGACCGGCACCTTGAGCGATGGCCGTCCGATGTTGGGCGAGGTTGAAACCTTCCAAGGCTTTGACCGCGCGGAAATTCTAAGGATCGCCGCTGCACTGGAACGCGACAGTGGCCATTCCCTGGCGCGTGCGTTTGATCAAATCGACGCAAATCGAGTGGCGACCGACGTGCGCAGCGTTCCTGGCTTCGGTATCGAGGGCGTCGTCGGTGACGTTCGCTGGCGACTCGGTCGTGCCGCATTCGTTGGCGCGGATGGACGTGACGATCAAAGCGAACTCTGGCTCGGCGACGGTACGCGCACAATTGCGCGATTGGGTATCCGCGAGTCCACCCGAGTCCACGCGGTTGATGCCGTCATTGCGCTGCGTGAACTCGGCTTGCGCCTGCACCTGTCCAGCGGCGACGGCGCTGAGCCAGTGGCACGAATCGCCAACGCGTTGGGCATCGACGATGCGCACTCGCGACAAATCCCCGAACACAAATTGGCCTTCGTTCGCAGCCTGCAAAACGAAGGACGATGCGTGGCGATGGTTGGCGATGGTCTCAACGATGCGCCGGTGCTGGCCGGCGCCGATGTTTCGTTTGCGCTGGCCAACGGTGCCGCGTTGGCGCAGCGAGCGGCAGATCTGGTAATCGCCCATTCGTCGCTGCAACGCATTCCGGAAACCATCGCACTCGCACGTCGAACGCGCCGCGTCATTCGTCAAAATCTTGCATGGGCGATCGGCTATAACCTGCTGGCATTGCCACTCGCCGCGGCGGGTTGGGTGACGCCGTGGATGGCTGCGCTGGGCATGGCGCTGTCGTCGCTCACAGTGACTCTCAACGCGCTGCGCTTGGCCCGACATCCGACCGTCAAAATTAATGCGCACGACGTCGAAGCGACGGCGGTGTCTGTCGCCACGCCGCCATGATCAAGCTGGCAGACTGACACCATGGCAATCCTGTTGTTTCTGGTGCCCGTCAGCATCATCCTGCTCGGACTCGCCATCTGGGCCTTCATCGCCGCGGTGCGTGGTGGCCAGTTCGACGATCTGGATACGCCGCCCCTCGACATCCTGCGCGATGACGACGCAGACGATGCACCCCATCCCGACGACCATGCCGATTGACTGGCTGACCCTTCTCGCCGCTGCGCTCGCTGGCCTTACCGGCGGTGTGCATTGCGCGGCCATGTGCGGCGGTATCGCGACCGGTTTCTCGTCGATGGGTCCGCGCGATTTGAGCTATGTGATCGAACCCAACCTTGGGCGCGTTCTGGGATACGCGATCGCCGGTGCCATCGCCGGTGGCATTGGTGGCGGAATCGTCAGCGTTGCGCGCAGCGAATGGCTGACGTTCGGACTGCGCATGGCGGTCGGACTGGTACTGGTTATCGCAGCACTGCGCTTGCTAGATCGTCGCGGGCGTTTCGCGTTTCTGACCCGAACGGGTGGCGGTATCTGGAACCGGTTGCGCCCACTCCAGCGTCGCCTGCTGCCGGCAAACACGCATGGAAAACGCCTTGCACTGGGAGTGCTGTGGGGCTGGTTGCCATGTGGACTCAGCAGCAGCCTGCTGACTGCCGCCTGGTTGCAGGCGGACGCGGTCAATGGCGCATTGACGATGGCGGCGTTCGGACTCGGCACCTTGCCAGTGATGCTGCCGCTGTCTTGGTCGGGCGCGCGCCTGAAGTTGTTGCTGCATCACAGCGGCTGGCGCACCGCCGCGGCGCTGGTCATTCTTTTCGCTGGCCTGCTCACCATTACCGCGCCGTGGCTGATGCACTTGCCAGCGTTGCATCCCTGGTTGCTTGCGCTGGGTTGCGTGCAAGCTCCATAGGGATACTCTGGTCAACCCCACGCAGGCGGCATGATGTCAGGAAGGTTCGCAGATTGGTTTTCGTGGCGCAGTGCGGGCTGGCCGCCTGGTCAAGTCGCGTGCGCCGATCTGCTGACCTTGCTGACATTACCCCCTCATTTGAATTCAACAGGTTGAGTCCGAACGGTGCGGGGTTGATCAGAGCGCCCCTAAAGCCGCAAGCCACCATCTAGGTCGATGCAGCGGCCGGTGAAGAAGTCGTTTTCGAAAATGAAACGCGCGGCCATGGCGATCTCGTCGGCTTCGCCGAGGCGACCGAGTGGCACGGCACTGATCAGCTTGTCCAGCACTTCGGGACGAATCGTCGAGACGATGTCGGTGTTGACGAAACCCGGCGCGATGCTGCCGGCGCGGATGCCGTATCGGGCCAGTTCCTTGCCCCACACTTCGGCGAGCGCGGCGACGCCGGCTTTCGCGGCGCTGTAGTTGCTCTGGCCCATGTTGCCGTGGCGCGAGATGCTGGAAATGTTGACGATGACGCCGCCGTTACCGAGTCGCGCCATGCGCACGCCGGCCGCGCGCCCGCACAGGAAAACGCCGGTCAGGTTCACGTCGATCACGGCGCGCCATTGCTCCAGCGTCATGCCGGCGTTGATCTCGCCATCGCGCGACTTCACCAGCAGCGCATCTCGAATGATCCCTGCGTTGTTGATGATGCCGTCTAGGCGGCCGAAGTCGGCCACAACGCGATCCATCGCCGCTTCGACTTGCGATTCCTCGCTGACATTGGCCGCGTAGCTGTTCACCTTGACGCCACGTGCACCGCAAAGTGCCTTGGTTTCTTCGAGGCCATCCTCGCGCAGGTCGAGCAGGGCCAGATCGCTGCCGTGATCGGCAAAGGAGACGGCGAGCGCGCGGCCAATGCCTTGCGCCGCGCCGGTGATGACGATGGTTTTTCCAGCCAGGTTCATGGGGCTCGCTTGTTCTTGAGGCAGTTCGGCGGCGTTGCCAGCTGCGTTGACGATCGGGTTGGCTGCGCCGGGAGGTATGACGCACGTCGCGCGGCGCATGTTACCGGCAGGTGTTACGAGGATCGACTGTCCAACTGCCCGAGTGCACGGCGACTGTCCGGGAGCGGACGCTCGCGAAACGCTTGGCATGCACTGCAACACATTGATAGTTCGACTTTTTATTCAATACCAAGATTTGGCACGCAGTTTGCAATTTTCTTGGGACGGCAACCGCCCCATCCAAATTGAAAAAGGAAATCACACCATGAAACTCGAACTGTTCTTTATGCGCGCCCTGTTCGTCATTGCTACCACCGCCAGCGTGTCCGCCATGGGCGGGCTGTTGCGCAGCGACTTGGCGCCGACGCAGAAAACTGCACAGGCGCAACCAGTACCGGCTCCAGTGCATGCCGGTTGATAGACCAACCAAGGTCGCGTCAACGGCCGTCACCAATCAGCGTTCGAGGATCGCAGTGACTCCCATGCCGCCAGCGGTGCAAACGGAAATCAAGCCTCGACCCGAACCTTTTTCTTCGAGCAGCTTGGCCAGCGTTGCAACCACGCGTGCACCGGTCGCAGCGAACGGATGGCCGAGTGCGAGGCTGGAACCGTTGACGTTCAACTTGGCCGGATCAATCGAACCCAGCGGTGCGTCCTTGCCGAGTCGATTGCGGCAATAGTCGGCTGATTCCCACGCACGCAAGGTGCACAACACCTGCGCCGCGAACGCTTCGTGGATCTCGTAGAAGTCGAAATCCTGAAGGCTCAAATTGTTGCGATCCAGCAGGCGCGAGACGGCAACCGTCGGCGCCATCAACAAGCCTTCACCCTTGACGAAATCGACCGCAGAAACTTCGGCGTCGACCAGATACGCCTGCACCTTCAAACCGCGTGATGCCGCCCATTCGTCGCTGCCCATCAACACGGCGGCGGCACCGTCGGACAGCGGTGTGGAATTGGCAGCAGTCAACGTGCCGTTGCCGGATCGTCGATCAAATGCCGGTTTCAGCGTCGCCAGTTTTTCCAGCGTGGTGTCCGGGCGCAAAATGCTGTCGCGGCGCAATCCACGAAACGGTATGACCAAGCCGTCGAAAAAGCCGCGCTCGTACGCAGCAGCCGCTTTCTGATGGCTCTCCCACGCAAGTCGATCCTGATCTTCGCGCGAGATATGCCATTCCTTCGCCATTATCTCGCAGTGGTCGCCCATCGACTTGCCGGTGCGCGGTTCGGCGACGCCCGGGAACGAGGGTTTCAAGTCACCAAACTTGAAACCGCTGACGGCGGATTTCAGCTTGTCCATTGGCGACTTGGCGCGATTCATTGCCAGCAGTCGTTGTTGCAATGCTCGTCCGTAAACGATCGGCACGTCGCTGGTAGTGTCACTGCCGCCGGCGATCCCCGCATGGATCTGGCCGGTTGCGATTTTGTTGCCGATGATGATGGCGTTGTCGAGCGAGGTGCCGCAAGCGCGTGCCGTCGTGATGCCTGGTGTGGTCGCGGCAAGTCCGGATGACAGCGCAGCTTCGCGTGCGAGGTTCCAATCCGACGCATGCCGGATTACTGCACCCATCGCCACTTCACCGAGTTCTACGCCATGCAGGCCATAGCGCTCGACCAGCGCACCGAGCGTTTTCACCGACATCCCGAAATTGCCGACTTCCGCATAGGCGGTGTTGTTTCGGCAGAACGGAATACGGACGCCGCCGATGACACCAACACGTTTGATCTCGGTCACTTTTTGCACCCTCTTCGCTGTGCCAGCAAACCTGCCGGCTACAATGATTCGTCATTCTTCGACCGACATTCTATGCCGTACGTCTACGAACCCGACAGGTTGATGCGGATTGCCGAAGATGGTGCCGCGCCATTCGCACGCGCCGATCCTTACCCGCATCTGATCGTCGACGACTTCCTGCGACGCGACAGCGCGCTCGAACTGGCGCGCGTCTTTCCCAAACCCGACGAAGGCGATATCGCCTGGGATCGATTCGGTGCCGATGGTTTCGAGGTCAAGTTTGGAAGCGCCGACGAAGAACGTTTTCCCGTGCCGTTGCGACGCGCCATCCACGAACTCAACGCGGGTCCGTTCGTGCGTTTCCTGGAAAAACTCACCGGCATCGATCACCTGTTGCCCGATCCGCATCTGGTCGGCGGCGGCATCCACATGACACGTCGCGGTGGCCATCTGGGTATCCATTCCGACTTCAACTGGCATCAGAAATTACAGGCGCACCGGCGTCTCAACGTGCTGATTTACCTGACACCGGATTGGCGCGCCGAATATGCAGGCGAACTGGAGTTGTGGGATACCGGCGCGAAGGCGCTGGTCCGCCGCGTCGAGCCGCTATTCAATCGCATGGTGGTTTTCACGACTCGCTCGGACACGTTTCATGGCCACCCAAGGCCGTGGCAATCAGACGATGTCGATCGTCAGTCGATCGCCTTGTACTACTACACGACCCAGCGGCCCGAGTCTGAAATACGCGAGGCGCACAGCACTTTGTACAAGGGTTACCACGTCGATTAGCGACGTGGTCAGAGTTGTCGAGACGACTACTCGGGCGCCGGCCCCCAGACACTCTCGCTCGCCTTCCACATGCCCAGGTACCACATGCGGAACATTTCCATTTCCGGGCCGCGACGGTCGTCAGCCATCGCTTCCCAACACGCGATGGGCGTCGCCTTGCCAGTCACCACGTCCATGATGCTGTCGAACAACTCCGTCCACAGCGGCGTGTAGGCAATACGCGGTGCGCGCTCTTTCATCATTGAGCGCAGGGCTACCAGGTCGACATCACTGCCGCGCTTCACCGCGACGGCCTGCACCCATGGGGATTCCGACAGAATCAGCAGCAGGTCGAAACCGGCGTGATCGAGGAACACGCTGGCTTCTTCCGGGCATGAAAACTGGTTGCGTGCGACATCCTTGCGCTTGGCGTGGTCGGCATCGGCATAGGCACCGATCTCCAGTGAGTAACGGCGCCAGCCGACCTTGCTGGACATGTTCCAGGTATCGAAATACAGCAATCCACCGGGCTTCAAAACGCGGGCGATGTCTTGCAGGTAAAGGAAGAAATCTTCCTTGTCCATGTGGATGAACACAGCGACGCAATAGGCCTTGTCGAAACTGTCCCCCGGCAAGGGCTCCAAGCTGGAGCGGTGCAGTTCGGTGAGGCCGATGTTCGGGAATTCGGACAGCCGAGCGCGGGCTACATCGATCATGTTCGACGAGATGTCGCAACCTTCCCAATGGGCTACTTGTCGCGCCAGTTCACGACCGATCCGGCCCACGCCACAGCCCAGTTCCAGGATTCGATCATCGGGTTTCAGATCCAGCGCCAAGGTGACCTGGCGGGCGCTGTAAATGCCGGTCAGCCGAGCCGTTTCTTCATTCGTGCTGCCATCCACCGAAATGAACGCGCCACGCGGCGTGGCCGCCTTCTCGTTCCAGAAACTCTTGTAATTCTTCTGCGAATCCATGATCTCTCGGGCATTTTCTTGAAGCGGCTATGGTACATCGCGGCCAAACATCATCACCAACCATTCAACGCCAGACAGCCACAGCCAGCCTTTCGATTCGACTCATGCACCAGCGTGTCGGCGCCGAGCGCTGTGACAGGGATACGCTGCCGGAATGTTGCAGTGGCTAACCGCTACCAACATCCTCGGACTTTTCTCCAACCGCACATGGAATACAGATTGGCCACTTCATCCCGCAAACCTG
>JAYUYW010000204.1:0-5155 GCA_043752325.1 Rhodanobacteraceae bacterium
CTGATCGAAGCACTGGATACGGCGCTCAGCTTCGGACTGAGTGCGGATAACGTGGAACTGGAAATGGAAGCGTCTGGCCGCGACGCGTTGCATTGGCCCGATCCAATGGATGAGGGCCGGTTCCTCGCCATCGTCAATGACTGGGCGCGCTTGGCCGGAGTGCTCAACCAAATGTCACGCGGCATGGGCCAGTCAGACTTTTATCGCTTAGTGCTGCCACGTGACGTGGTTGGAAAACAGCAATTCATCCACTTCGTGGTGCAGTGCGCGACCAATTCCCCGCCGAACCAGCACAACCTGTTAGCCAAGATCCCCGAACAGTGTTTGCAATGAAGTGATCGCGGCGATGCCGGCAGTCTCTGTGCGCAGAATGCGTGGGCCCAGGCGCATGCCGCCAAACCCAGCGTGGGCAAGCGACGCTAGGTCGTTCTTCGCCAAGCCGCCTTCTGGTCCTGCGATCACGGTTGCGGAGCGTCCACCCAGATCAAGCGCACGTGGAGTGACAGTGGATTGCGGATCAAGGCTGAGTCGCAGGCCAGCGTCGTCCCCCAATCGTGCACACCAGTCGGCGAGTTTGAGCGGTGTCGCAATAACTGGAACGATGGCGCGGCCGGACTGCTCGCAAGCCGAAGTGACCACTGCCTGCCAATGCGCCACACGCCGCTGAGCGCGTTCCGGATCGAGTTTCACTTCGGTGCGTTCGGTGATGACCGGAACGATCTGATGCACGCCAAGCTCGGTCGCCTTCTGGACGATCCAGTCCATCTTCTCGCCGCGCGCGATGCCTTGCGCGAGCGTGATTCGCAAGGGGCTTTCGGTAGCGACATCGACACCTGAGGATGTGATGCGAACTGCGACGCCACGTTTGTCGACGCGTACGATCTCCGCGGCATGGTCACGACCATCGCCGTTGAACAGCGTGATCGACTGGCCGACCTGCATGCGCAAGACGCGCGCAAGATGCTCGGCACTGGATGCCGGCAACTCGATGACACGTTCGAAGTCCAGCGTCGCAGACAGATGGATACGGGTATCACGCATGGAAGCATCGTTCAACGCGCCGGCGTTGGCGGCGGACGAAGAAGTATAGATTGCGCGATCAAGCTCAATCTCGCGGCATGACTTGCTTGAGGCGATACACCAGATCCAAAGCCTCGCGCGGACTCAGCGCATCGACGTCGACCGAATGCAATAATTCTTGGGCGGGCGACGGCATCGGCGGCGCGAACAATCCCAGCTGCGGCGACGTCGATCGGGTCACCGGTTTGGACACAGCGTAGCTGCCAGTTTCGAGCGTTGCCAAAGTCCGTCTTGCATCAGCGATCACGGCTTTCGGCAAGCCTGCCAGGGCCGCCACCTGCAGACCGAAACTGCGATTGGCCGGCCCTTCCTTCACCGCATGCATGAACACCAGTTGCTCGCCGTACTCGATCGCATCCAGATGCACGTTGGCAATGGTGTCGTAGTGCATCGCCAGGTGTGTCAGCTCGAAATAATGCGTGGCAAACAGCGTGTAGGCGCGATTGACACTTGCCAGTTGCACCGCGCAGGCCTGTGCCAGCGCCAGCCCATCGTAAGTGCTGGTGCCACGCCCTACCTCGTCCATCAGCACCAGACTCTGTGGCGTCGCGTTGTGCAGGATGTTGGCCGTCTCCATCATTTCGACCATGAAGGTCGATTGGCCGCGCGAAAGGTCGTCGCCTGCACCAATACGCGTGAAGATGCGATCAATCGGCCCGATTCGTGCTGCGCTCGCCGGCACGAAACTGCCGATGTGCGCGAGCAATACGATCAACGCACTCTGACGCATATAGGTCGACTTGCCGCCCATGTTGGGGCCGGTGATGATCAACATGCGCCGGTGGTCCGAAAGTTGCAGGTCGTTCGGCTCGAAGGGTTCGTCACGGATCTGCTCGATAACTGGATGGCGACCACGCTCGATCGCAATGCCATCGTCTTCGCTCAACTCCGGTCGACACCAGTCCAACGCCGACGCGCGATCAGCTAACGACGCCAGCACGTCCAGCTCGGCAATCGCATTCGCGGCATCACGTAGCGGAATCAGTTGCGCAGCAAGAGTTTCGAGGATTTCTTCGTACAGCGCTTTCTCGCGCATCAACGAGCGTTCGCGTGCGGACAGCACCTTGTCCTCGAAACCCTTCAGTTCATCGGTGATGTAGCGCTCGGCGCCCTTGATGGTTTGCCGGCGCGTGTAGTGGATTGGTGCTTTGTCCGACTGC
The DNA here is from genome assembly GCA_043752325.1 of Rhodanobacteraceae bacterium. Classification (GTDB taxonomy): domain Bacteria; phylum Pseudomonadota; class Gammaproteobacteria; order Xanthomonadales; family Rhodanobacteraceae; genus Dokdonella. Next base: position 2,241 of record JAYUYW010000204.1, read on the forward strand.
GCCTTGTTGATCTCGATGTAGTAACCATGGACGCGGTTGTACCCGACCTTGAGCGTCGCGATTCCGCTTGCCGCTTTTTCACGATCTTCCAGGTCAACCAGGTATTGATCGGCGTTCGTCGACAACGCACGCAACTCGTCGAGATCGGCGTCGAAACCTTCGCGAATCACGCCGCCGTCGCGTGTCAGCATTGGCGGCTGATCAACCAGCGCGCTCGCCAGCCAGCTCGCTGTGTTGGCATGTTCACCAACCCGTTCGACCAGGCTCGTCAGCAACGCGCTTTCCGATCCAGACAGGCAGTCACGCAACTCTGGCGTACGCGCCAGGCCATCACGCAGCGTGGTCAGGTCGCGTGGTCGCGCTGAGCGCAGGGCAACGCGACCAAGAATGCGTTCCATATCACCGATACCACGCAACGGCTCTCGCAATGCGGTGCCGCGATCAGCATCAATCAAGGCTTCGATTGCGTCGTGCCGACCGCGTAACACTGATTGGTCGCGAATCGGTCGATTCAACGAGCGCCGCAATGCGCGCGCGCCCATCGGCGTGGTCGTGACATCCAGCACGCCAAGCAAGGTCGCTTCGTGGCGACCAGATGGATGCGTGTCCAGTTCCAGATTGCGTCGCGTGGCTGCGTCCAGTGCAATCGTATCGCTCGCGCTTTCCCGACTCAATCCAGTCAGATGCGGCAAAGCTGATTTTTGAGTCTCTTCGACGTAACCAAGCAGGCAACCAGCAGCACCGATGGCGAGCGTCAACCCATCACATCCAAAGCCCGAAAGATCGCGGACTTCAAAGAAGCGGCATAGCTCACGCTGCCCAGTCGCAGCTTCCAGATGCCAAGGCGCGCGCTTTCGAAGACCGCTCAGTCCAGAGACGAAGTTCGGCCAGGCGACATCCTCGGCGACCAATGTCTCGACCGGCTGTAGGCGAGCCAGCTCGGCAGCCAATTTTTCCGCATCAGCCACTTCAGCCAGTACAAACCGACCGGCAGAAAGATCGATCCAGGCCAGTCCGTAGCCGGTTTTCCCGGCAGCGATTGCCAACAGCAGGTTGTCGCGACGCTGTTCAAGCAAGGCTTCGTCGGTCACCGTTCCCGGCGTAACCACACGCACGACGCGGCGTTCGACCAGTCCCTTCGATTGCGCGGGATCGCTGACCTGTTCGCAGATGGCGACCGATTCGCCCAGCTTCACCAGCTTCGCCAGATAGCCCTCAGCCGCGTGGTATGGGATTCCCGCCATCGGAATCGGCGCACCCGCTGACGCACCACGCTGAGTCAGCGTTATATCCAGCAAGCGCGCCGCCTTGCGCGCATCGTCATAGAACATTTCATAGAAATCCCCCATCCGGAAAAACATCAGCACATCCGGAAACTCCGCCTTGGCCGCGAAGAACTGGCGCATCAGCGGCGTGTGCTGGTCTGCAGGCTTGGATGAGGCAGGAGATGCCATGGAGCAGGGAAGTGATCGGCGAGCCCACTAGTCTAACGTCCGCGCTTCCGCGTCTCTGCCGGGAGCGCAAAAGGCGCTGTTCCGAAAAGCCAGCGGAAGCGCTTTGATCGCTTCCACTGGCGAGCGAACAGGGTCGGATCGTGCTGGCGAGTGGTGCGGATTGCTTGCCAGCCATCAAATCTCTGCGGATGTGTCGTTGCCTCGGCGGACCCCGTCCAGGGCGCCATTTAACGCTGCGAAGCATCGCGCGTTCTGTGGCTGTAGCTGCCAATGCGTCACTTCTCAAAACCGTCGTAGAACACACAATCCAGTTTCTGGTTTTCGATGGTGCCTCTCGCACCTCAATCCTTGAACCTTTCTGACATCATGCCGCCCGCGTGGACTTGTTCAAAGCATCCTTAAGCCGCGGCAAATGGCTTTGCCCCGCCTGTTGGACCGCCTAGCTGCGGCATTGACAGCTGGCGTTTCAGGCCATTTCCGAACAGCCAGCGGAAGCGGTCTGATCGCTTCCACTGGCGAGCGAGCAGGGTCGGACAGGGCGTTTTCTTCGACGCCACTGAACCTGATGGCGCTGCCGGCGTTGGCTCGTTTGCTGCATTGGAGCCAATCGCGCAAGATCGAGCCGGTTGTCTGCAATGTTGCCGGGGTGACCGAACGAGCGGATCGGCACGCTTCGTCCCCTGGATGCAATCGATGACTTCTCGGAAGTACCTTACCGGATTGGCCCATTGCCGGTTCCGCAAGCAGCGCTCGCTTGCCTTATGTTGCTCGTGCCCGGGGTGGCCCTGGCTCATGGAGCCGCCGTAAAACAGGCCAGCAAACAGCACTGGTGAGACGCTCGTGACGAGCAGTTTGGCCAGCGGCGTGCTGGGCCCGAAAAGCAATGCAGCCAGTAACGCGGGGCCAACGCCAGGGAGCGATTTTTGACCGAAGAGCAGTCGTCGATCATGCCCGAGAAGCCGCGTAGCGCAAGCCAAACGCACCCCATCGTTCCTACTCCGCGTCTTGCGCCGCCGGACCCGTGTCAGGTATGTTTGGCCCGTGATTCTTCGACTTTGCCGCCGCCTCCATGTGTTGCTACAGCGCCCTGCTGGTCGCGTGGCAAGTGTGTTGTTGGCAGTCGCCGTGGTCGCATCAGGGATCCCTGCTGGGCAGTTGCATGCCCATGCCGACGGCGATCACGCTCACGACCACATCAGCCAAGTCGCAGCCGGTGAACTGGTTGCCCAGCACGATCATGCGGACGCTCAAATTCCTGCGGACGTCGAAGTGCTCCACGCTCACGATGCCTGTAGCGCGGTTTATGCCTTGCCGTCAGTCCTTCCGGTAATTCGGAGCATGGAAGGGCTTGTCGCGATCCGTGAGCGTGCGCCGGTTGCCATCGCACCGCTTACACCACTTATAGCTCCATACCGACCTCCGATCGTCTGACGCTTCGGCTGCCGAAGGGCAGCTTGTTTC
>JAYUYW010000205.1:0-12505 GCA_043752325.1 Rhodanobacteraceae bacterium
CCACGCGTGGGAACCAGTCTCAGCAAGGGCGCGCTGTCTCGCTACGCGCGTTTGTTCGGCAGCGAACCGGGAATTGATCCCTACACGCGTGCGGTGTCCGATGTGTATCAGGACTTGTTCGATGAAGGCGCATTCGTCGGCAAGGGCATCTATGAGGTCGCCACCTTTGAGAGCGTGCTGCACGACCGCTTTCCGGAAAATCGTATCCTCAGCCACGACCTGCTCGAAGGCTGTTACGTGCGAGCTGGCCTGGTCAGCGACGCGCAACTTTACGAAGACTATCCGTCGCGCTACAGCGCCGATGTCAAACGTCGCCAGCGCTGGATTCGCGGCGACTGGCAACTGATCCCGTGGCTGCTGCCGTGGGTACCGCGTCGCGATGGCAAGTTCCAAACCAACCCGCTGACCGTACTGTCGCGCTGGAAAGTGCTGGACAACCTTCGGCGCAGCCTGGTGCCGTCTTCTGCGCTCGCGCTACTCGCAGCTGGCTGGCTGGTGCCGAGTATTCCCGCAACGTGGGCGCTGTGGGCGCTTGCGTTTCTGTACGTTCCACCATTGGCGGCCTCGCTGGTCGACCTGTTCCGCAAGTCCGAAGATCTGACCTGGTCAGCCCATTTGCGCTTCTCGACCGAGACCATTCGGCGTCACTTCGCGCGCTTGCCGATTGTGCTCGCCTGCCTGCCGTACGAAGCGTGGTACAGCGTTGACGCCATCGTGCGAACGCTATGGCGCACCATGATCAGTCGACGACATTTGTTGCAGTGGCAACCCTTCAGCGAGGTCGATCAATCACTGCCGGATTCGATGTTCGCCGAATGGCGGCGCATGGCAGTAGCGCCGTTGTTTGCGATCGGACTGGGCGTTGCGATTTTCCTGTTACGCCCGATGACGTTGCCATTCGCGCTTCCGGTTTTGTTGCTGTGGGCGCTGTCGCCTGCGTTGATGGCATGGCTGGGACGTCCGCAGACTCGCCGCAACACCCGACTCGACGCCGGGCAACGACAATTCCTCGGCAACCTGTCGCGAAAAACCTGGGCATTCTTCGATGCCTTCGTTACCGCTGATGACAACTGGCTGCCACCGGATAACGTGCAGGAACAGCCATCACGCACCGTTGCGCATCGCACCTCGCCGACCAACATCGGTCTGTACCTGCTCTCCAATCTTGCGGCGCGCGACTTCGGCTACATCAGCGCCCCATCAGCCGCACAGCGCATTGCCGACACGCTCGCGACGATGTCACGCATGGAGCGCTTTCGCGGCCATTTCTACAATTGGTACGACACGCAAACGCTGCACCCGATGCCCCCGCGCTATGTCTCGACGGTGGACAGCGGCAACCTTGCTGGCCATTTGATTACCTTGCAGCAGGGTTTGCTGCAGATGATCGACGAGCCGGTGATGACGTTGCGCGTGCTTGATGGCCTGATCGACACCGTCGTCGCGTTGGAGGACGCCAATGGCGCGCAAGTCGATGCGGCGGTTGCCGAATTGCATCGTGAGCTCCTGCAATCACGATTGCTCCCACCGGCTGACCTTGTGAGTCTGCGCGACCTGCTCGAAACTTTCGCGGAACGCGCCCGCCGAATCGACGCCGTCGATTTCGTTCGAAACCAGCGGGTACGTCAATGGACCACCGCGCTGGCGATGCAATGCGAAGAGCTGTGTGACGAGGCGGCGATCTGGTTGGGTGCTGGCTCAAGCGTCGCCGGCATTCCCAGCTTGCGACAACTGGCGGACAGTGATGAATCGCGCGGTTGCGAATTGGCGCGTCAACGCATTGCGGAATTGCAACGGCTTGCCACTGCCGCAGCGACCTTCGCCCACTTCGAGTTTGATTTTCTCTACGACCGCCAACGCCACCTGCTGCGTATCGGGTATAACGCCGACGAGCAACGCGGTGACGACAGCTTCTACGACTTGCTGGCGTCCGAAGCGCGGCTGGGAACCTTTGTCGGTATCGCACAAGGCGAGTTGCCGCAGGAAGCCTGGTTCGCGCTCGGTCGGTTGCTGACCGAATCGGACGGCGAGCCGGTGCTGTTGTCGTGGAGCGGCTCGATGTTCGAGTACCTGATGCCGCAACTGGTGATGCCGAGCTATCCGGGCACCTTGCTTGACCAGACCACATTGAAGTCGGTGCAGATGCAGATGGATTATGGGCGACATCTGGGTGTGCCCTGGGGTATTTCCGAATCCGGTTACAACGCAGTCGATGCACGAATGAATTATCAATACCGCGCATTCGGCGTGCCGACGCTGGGGCTGAAGCGAGGCCTTTCGCAGGACAAGGTGATCGCGCCTTACGCGAGCATGATGGCGCTGATGGTCGCGCCGGCGCATGCCTGCGAAAACCTTCAACGTCTTGTTGGCGATGGCTACGAAGGCGATTACGGATTGTTCGAGGCGATCGATTTCACCGCGTCGCGGTTGCCACGCGGTAAGGACGAGGCAGTGATCCGCTCGTTCATGGCGCACCACCAAGGCATGGGGTTTCTTGCCTTGGCTTATCTGTTGCTCGACCAGCCCATGCAGCGTCGCTTCACTGCCGACCCGCAAATCCAGGCAACCTTGTTGCTGCTTCAGGAACGGGTGCCGCGTGTCGGCGCATTCCTGCCGCATGCCGCCGACATGGGGAGCGAACTCGTCGTTTCCGACGTCAATGAAACGCGCCTGCGCGTTTTCAATACGCCCGACACCGAGCGGCCGGCAGTGCAGATGCTGTCGAACGGGCGCTATCACGTCATGGTGACCGCGGCCGGCGGTGGCTACACCCGCTTTCGCGAAATGGCGGTGACACGCTGGCGCGAGGATTCAACCCGCGATCCGTGGGGCAGTTTCTGCTACCTGCGCGATGTCGCCAGCGGCGATTACTGGTCCGCCGCCGGGCAGCCTACCGGCGTGGCCGTGGATCAGTACGAAGCCATTTTTTCCGACGCCAAGGCAGAGTTCCGTGGTCGTCGTAACGGTTATGAGACACATATGGAAATCGCCGTCTCACCCGAGGACGAGATCGAGCTGCGTCGCTTGAAAATCAGCCATCGGGGTCGCGGTCGCCGCATCATCGAAATCACCACCTATGCCGAAGTGGTGCTGGCGGAATCCATTGCAGACGAAATGCACCCAGCTTTCAGCAACCTGTTTGTGCAGAGCGAACTGGTTCGGCCCAAGCAGGCGCTGTTGTGTACGCGCCGCGCACGCGCCGAGGGCGATCCCACGCCGTGGATGTTCCATCTGATGGCAGTTCATGGCGCCGATGTCACTGACATTTCCTATGAAACCGATCGGGCGATGTTCCTTGGTCGCGGCCACTCGCCGGCCAATCCGCAGGTCGTCGTCGATCCGGCCAGGCAGCGGCTCGGCGACAGCGAAGGATCGGTACTCGATCCCATCGTCGCGATCCGCGTGCGCATTGCGCTCGAGCCCGAACAGGCCGTCACGATCGACATGGTCAGTGGTGTTTCCGATCAACGCGAAGCGTGTATTGCGCTGATAGACAAATATCGCGATCGACGATTGGCAGACCGCGTCTTCGATCTCGCCTGGACGCATAGCCAGGTGGTGCGCCATCAGATAAAGGCCAGCCAAGCCGATGCGCAGTTGTACGAACGCCTCGCCGGCGTCGTTCTGTACGCGCACCCCTTGCTGCGCGCCGACCGCGCGGTGCTGATGCAGAATCGGCGTGGGCAGTCCGGACTGTGGGGGCAGGCGATCTCCGGCGACCTGCCGATCGTGTTGTTGCAGATTGCCGATCCGGACAACATCGACCTCGTGCGCCAAGTCGTGCAGGCGCATGCGTACTGGCGATTGAAAGGCCTGAAGGTCGATCTGGTGATCTGGAACGAAGACCAGGTTGGCTATCGCCAGCGATTGCAGGAACAGATCCTCGGTCTCATCGCCGCCGGCGTTGAAACCAACATCATCGACCGACCCGGCGGCATCTTCGTGCGGCCGGCTCAACAGCTGTCGAACGAGGATCGGGTGCTGCTGCAATCGGTGGCGCGCGTCGTGCTGACTGATCGCGGCGGCACGCTTGCGGATCAGGTATTGCGCGCCAGGCCAGCAGAACCATTGCCACCCGCGCTCACCGTACAGTCGCATCTGGCGTCATCCGGCCATTCGCTGGAGCCGATGACGCTGATCCTCGAAAATGGACATGGCGGCTTCACGCCGGACGGCCGCGAGTACGTGATCAACCATGCGTCGGACCGCATGACCCCAGCGCCTTGGTCGAATGTGATCGCGAATGAGCACCTTGGGTGTGTGGTCAGCGAATCCAGCCTTGGCTATACGTGGAGCGAGAATGCACACGAGTTCCGCTTGACGCCATGGCATAACGACCCGGTCGCCGATCCGAGCGGCGAGGCCATTTACCTTCGCGATGAGGTCAGCGGCCGGGTCTGGTCGCCGGCCCGCCTACCTTGCGCCGATGCCGGCGAGTACCGTGTGCGCCATGGTTTTGGCTACACCGCGTTTGAGCATGTCGGGCATGGCATTGCCAGCGAATTGACCGTATTCGTCGATGTCGATGCGCCGGTGAAATTTCTGCGGTTGAGGCTGCGCAATGTTTCCGATGCGGCGCGGCGGCTCTCGATCACCGGCTACGTCGAATGGGTGTTGGGCGACCTGCGTGCGCGCGGCCAGATGCACATGGTCAGCACTATCGACGCGCAATCCGGCGTCGTGCTGGTTTCCAATCCCTACAACACCGAATTCGCCGAGCGCACGGCATTTCTGGACTGCGACACGCAGACTCGTTCGGTTACCTGTGATCGCACCGAATTCATCGGCCGTAACGGCAGCATGGCTGACCCAGCCGGCTTGCGGCGGTCCAGGCTATCGAGGCGAAGTGGAGCAGGGTTGGACCCATGCGCGGCGATCCAGGTATTCGTCGACCTGGACGTCAACGGCCAGCACGAACTGGTGTTCCGGTTGGGCGTGGGTCGCGGCGAATCCGACGCACTGCGAATCGCCAGTCAACATCGCAGCAACGAGGCTGCCGAAGCGGCACTGCAACGCGTGCATGCACATTGGCAACATCTGCTGGGCGCGGTGCAGGTAAAAACACCCGATCCAGCTGTCGACGTACTCGCCAATGGGTGGCTGCTTTACCAGACCATCGCCTGCCGTTTCGTCGCCCGCAGCGGCTACTATCAATCCGGCGGCGCATACGGATTCCGCGACCAATTGCAGGATGCGATGGCGATGGTCCACGCCGATGCGCGACGCCTGCGTGAGCATTTGCTGCGATGCGCTGGCCATCAATTTCCGGAAGGCGATGTGCAGCATTGGTGGCATCCTCCGCAGGGCCGTGGTGTGCGAACCCGTTGTTCCGACGATTTCCTGTGGTTGCCTGTCGCAATCTGCCGCTACGTTGAGACCAGTGGTGATTCCGGCGTGCTCCAAGTGCCGGTTCCGTATATCGATGGCCGTCCGGTCGGTGCCGATGAGGAGTCCTATTACGACCTCCCAAGTCGATCGGGATTGACCGAATCGCTCTATCACCACGGCGTTCGCGCGCTGCGGCGCGGCATGAGACTGCTTGGCGAACGCGGCTTGCCATTGATCGGCACTGGCGACTGGAACGACGGCATGAACCGCGTTGGCGAACTCGGCAAGGGCGAGAGCGTTTGGCTCGGCTTCTTCCTGCACGACGCCTTGCAGAAATTCTCGGGGCTCGCGAGCGGGCAGGGCGATGCCGACTTCGCGCGCGAGTGCGATGCGGCATCGGTCGAACTCGCCGCCAATCTCGAACGACACGGTTGGGATGGCGAGTGGTATCGCCGCGCCTGGTACGACGCTGGCCAGCCGTTGGGCAGCGCCGGTAACAACGAATGCGCCATCGACTCGATTGCACAAAGCTGGTCGGTGCTGTCCGGCGTTGCACCGCAAGAGCGCGCTGCGCAGGCGATGGAGTCGCTGGATCGTCATCTCGTTCGTCGCGAACACGGCTTGATCCAGTTGCTCGATCCGCCATTCGACGAGGGCAAACCTGATCCTGGCTACATCCGCGGCTACGTGCCCGGTGTCCGTGAAAACGGTGGCCAGTACACACACGCCGCCATCTGGGCAACGATGGCATTCGCCGAGCGTCGCGATCCGCGCGCCTGGGAACTGTTCAACCTGATCAACCCGATCAACCACGCCCTCAATGCCGAGCAAGTGGACGTCTACAAGGTCGAACCCTACGTGGTCTCAGCCGACGTCTACGCCGTCGCCCCGCACATCGGCCGCGGCGGCTGGAGTTGGTACACCGGCTCGGCCGGATGGATGTATCGCCTGGTCATCGAATCGCTGCTGGGTGTGCAACGGCATGGCGACGAGCTGCGAATTTTGCCGTGGCTTCCCGAAGATTGGGACGGTTATGACGTCGCGTATCGTTCCGGCGCAACGATGCATCGCATTAAGGTTCAACGCGCCAATCCAGAGAGCGATCTTACCAGCCGGGCTTCGGTATGCGCCCACGCGCCATCAGTAATCCGGCTATTGGATACGTCCACCGAGCATGTGGTCGTAGTGTCGGCCAATCCATTGGCGGATGCTTCATGATCGACTTCCTGGATTGCGGTCGCGACGCTGACCCCAGTCAACAACACTTTCAATATTTTCGCCCGGGTCCAGCGCTCCAAGGCTGTAGTCGCCGACCACGATCCGTACCAGTCGCAAGGTCGGCAGCCCAACGGCCGCCGTCATGCGACGCACCTGGCGGTTGCGGCCTTCGCTGATGGTCAGTTCAATCCAGCGATCCGGGACCGTCTCGCGGAAGCGCACCGGTGGATCGCGTGGCGATAGCCAGGCCGGTGCTTCGATTCCGCGTGCTTGAGCGGGTCGCGTCCACCCGTCCTTCAGCTCGACGCCACCACTCAGTCGTCGCAACTGCGATTCGTCGGGTATGCCCTCAACTTGGGCGAGATAGGTTTTCGGCTGCTTGTGCCGCGGATCAGTCAGCTGATGCGCGAGCGCGCCGTCGTCAGTGAGCAACAACAAGCCTTCGCTGTCGAAATCCAGTCGTCCGGCTGGGTAGACATTCTTTTGTGTGATGAAATCCGCGAGTGTCGGTCGGCCTTCGCGATCAGTGAACTGGCAGAGCACGCCGTAAGGTTTGTTGAACAGGATCAACATTGCGCGGGCGCGCCAGCGTTCCAATGACAAACGGCGCTCGAAGACTAGCGCCGTTTGTCGAGTCAGGTTTTTCCCGGAATGCTACTGCGTGGCTTTCGCCGGTTCTGTCATTTCCGTTTCCATCGCCGGCATTTGCTCGGCGGCATCATCCTTGGGCTGGAAGATCGGATCGCCAGCGGGCTTCACGAACTTCAGTGTCATTCGATCCGACTCGCCGATTGCGGCGTACTTTTCTCGGTCGACCTCCTTCAGCCGGAAGTTCGGCGGTAGCGTCCAGACGCCGTCGGCGTAGTCCTTGGTGTCTTTCGCGTTGGCATTGACTTCGCTGGACTCCACCATCTGGAACCCGGCGTCAGTCGCCAACTTGGTGACGAACGCGGTCGGCAGGTAGCCGGACGTTTTGATCGCTTCCATGTCGGCACCATCGATTGCGCGGTGTTCAACCACGCCGAGCACACCACCGGGTTTCAATACATCAAAAAAGCCCTTGAACATTGCCGCTGCGCTGCCACCACCGACCCAGTTATGGACGTTGCGGAAGGTCAGCACCACGTCGGCGGAGCCAGGTGCACCGAAGCTCGGTGCCTTGGGATCGAACTCGACCATGCGGGCTTCCGAGTAGCGCTCGACATCGCCGGCCAGCTTCTCTCGGAAGGCGTCGTTGTTTCGCTTTGCGTAATCCGAGCTCGAGTCAGCGGCGAGCGCGGCGTGATAACTGCCAGAAGCCTTCATCAGCGGTGCGAGGATTTCGGAGTACCAGCCGCCGCCGGGCGTAATCTCGATGACCGTCTGCGTCGGATTGATGCCGAAGAACGCCAGTGTTTCTTTCGGGTGGCGATAAGCATCGCGCGCCTTGTTGGCCTCGCTGCGCCAGCTGCCGGCTAGGATGCCGTCAATGCGCGTGGCAAACATGTCGGCACTGGTTGCCGGCGGCGTCATCTGTTCGGGTTGATCGCTGGCGGCAGGCGGCGGCGTTTCGGCCATCGGTGGCGCGGTTGCTTCCGGCACAGGCTTGTCGCAAGCGGCGAGAGTGAACACAACAGCGAGGGAAAGAGCGAGTCGTTTCATATCGTAGCTCGTCAGCTGAAAGTGGGCGGCAGCCTAGCACAGCGTTCGTAGTGCTTCGTTGCGGATTGATTGGTTATCAATTGGGCTCACGCGACAGCCGCGCCGTTGACGGGTAGGGAGGCACATCGATCCATTCGTCGTGTTGCATGCCTTCCTGCAAAGAGCGCCACCAGGTTGCGTCAAAAATTTCCGGATGGCGTTGCAGCAAAGCATCGCGCAGACGCGTGGGAACGCCGAGGAAGCGCGGGAATTGCTCCGGGAACACGTCGTTGTCACCAAACGATACGTAGTCTTCGATCGGCCGCGTTTCTTCGCCCTCGCGCGCCTCGGGCAATTGCCGGAAGCGGCACGCGCTGACCAGACAAAGCTCGTCGTAGTCGTAGAACACGGCACGTCCACTACGGGCGACACCGAAGTTCTTCAGCAGCAAGTCGCCGGGAAAAATATTGCTGCGGGCAAGATCCTTGATCGCCTGGCCGTAGTCGATGATGGCGCGGCGGGCGTCTTCGTCACCGGCTTCCCGCACGTACAGGTTGAGTGGCCGGATGCAGCGTTCGACGTAGCAATGCTTGATGACGACTTCGTCGCTGTCGATGCGAACCGTGTTGGCGCATTCGGTGACGAGCTCGTCGAGCATGTCGGTTTGGAAACGCGCGACCGGGAAGCGCAGCTGCCGATATTCCTGCGCATCAACGAGACGACCAACGCGATCGTGGTGGAAAACCAGGCGATATTTGTCCTCGATTTCCTGTCGTGTCGTAGTCTTCGGATAGGCGAAATGATCGCGAATCACCTTGAACACCAACGGATACGAGCTTGTGGTGAACACTGCCATCACCATGCCGCGGTCGCCATCGGCGCGAACGAGGCGTTCGCCGGGATTGAGTGCGAGGTGCTCGACCAGCGCTCGATATCGTTCGGTCTTGCCGTGACGGGCGCGACCCAGCACCGTGTACAACTCGTCGATCGGCTTGCTTGGCATCAGCGCATGCAGGAAAGCGACTGTTGCGGCGACGCAATCAAGATCGACCTGGAAATAGCTTCGCGTGTAGCCAAACAGAACCGCAATTTGCGCGGTATCGGTCAACACCGCATCGGCCCGCACGCCTTCGTCGCTGCTCACAAGCGCGATCACCAGCGGATGCCAGCCATCGCTCAAACGCCCGCGTCCGACCAGGTAGCCGCGACGCTCGCGAAAAAACACGTGGCGCAGAAATTCGAAGGCTTGAATGTTGGGATCAGCGAAACGAGTGCCAAACGCCTGCGCAATTCTGCGAGCGCAGGCGGCGGCATCGGCGTAACCGTTTCGGAACGGGAACTGGTCGAACACGCGCTCGAACGCGCCGGCCAAATCACCGTCTACTGCGTATGCATTACACAACGCTTCGGCAGCGGATGCGCCAGAGGCGTCGCCGTCGTGGGAGGTGAACTCGACATTGCCGGCAACGCCTTCTGTATGGAATTGGCGTCGCGACAGCGAGTTAAACCAGGTCCGCGCCAATGCACGATCGGGCAGCGCGGTGGTCTGCACAGCGAACGCGGCTTTCATTTGCGCCCAGAAACCACCTGCGCGAATGCGCTCGTCGACAAGGCGATCAAGCCTTGCCAAGCCTTCGTCCAGACAAATCCGTGAAAGATCAATGCGTGAAGTTGCGTCCAGCGGCGACAATTTCCAGTCGCGCTTTTCAAAACGTCGCCGCGCGCGCCGGGTGATGTCGGCGAAACGCTCGTGGTAATCGAGGAAGCTGTCGAGGATCAGCGCGGCAGCGCGGGCCGCCTCGTCATTGCGTTCGGACATTGCGCTGGGGCCGGCGCAATCGCATCGAGGGATACGAAACCCGCGATGCGATCACATCCAAAACTACATCGCCGCGATCAAGGCGTCGCCGAACTCCGAGCATTTGATCTCGGTCGAGCCTTCCATTTGGCGGGCGAAATCGTAGGTGACGCGCTTGCCGGCAATCGCCTTGTCCATCGCCGCGATCAGTGCGTCGGCAGCTTCGTGCCAACCCATGTAGCGCAGCATCATTTCGCCGGACAGGATTACCGAACCCGGATTGACCTTGTCGAGGCCTGCGTACTTCGGAGCCGTGCCGTGGGTCGCTTCGAACACGGCATGTCCGGTGACGTAGTTGATGTTGCCGCCGGGCGCGATGCCGATGCCGCCGACTTCTGCCGCTAGCGCATCGGATAGGTAATCGCCATTGAGGTTCAGCGTTGCCACCACGTCGTACTCGGCCGGACGCAGCAAAATTTGCTGCAGGAACGCATCGGCAATCGAATCCTTGACGATGATTTCGCGACCGGTCTTCGGGTTCTTGAACGAGCACCACGGCCCCCCGTCGATCTCGACTGCGCCGAATTCGCGCTTGCCCAGTTCATAGCCCCAGTCGCGGAACGCGCCCTCGGTGAACTTCATGATGTTGCCCTTGTGTACCAACGTGATCGACTTGCGATCGTTTTCGATGGCGTACTCGAACGCTGCGCGCACCAGACGTTCGGTGCCCTCGCGCGAGACCGGCTTGATGCCGAAACCAGAGCTGTCCGGGAAGCGGATTTTCTTGTAGCGATCCGGGAAATTGTCCTTGATCAGAGCAAGGAATTTCTTCGCATCGGCACTGCCTTCCTGGAATTCAATGCCGGCGTAGATGTCCTCGGTGTTCTCGCGAAGGAGCACCATGTCGACCTGGCCAGGATTCTTAACTGGCGACGGGACTCCCTCGAACCAGCGCACCGGGCGCAGGCAGGTGTAGAGGTCGAGCATTTGCCGCAAGGCCACGTTGAGCGAACGGATGCCGCCACCAACCGGCGTGGTCAATGGACCCTTGATCGACACCAGGTAATCGCGACAGGCTTGCACGCTCGATTCCGGCAACCAGTTTCCATATTCATTGAACGACTTTTCGCCCGCGTAGATTTCCAGCCAGTGGATCTTGCGCTCGCCGCCGTAGGTCTTGTCGATGGCGGCATCGAGCACGCGTACCGCAGCACGCCAGATGTCCGGGCCGGTGCCGTCGCCTTCGATGAAAGGGATGATCGGGTTGTTCGGAACGTTGAGCACGCCATCGGTGATGGTGATGGCAGCGCCACCGGCAGGTGGGGTGAGGACGGGGTCGGTCATGGTGGATCTCCTTGGGGTTAAGGCATGAAGTGCCAGGCGAGGTTTCGAGTGCAGTGCGCGAGTATCGTTCCTATCGACGACCCCAGCCGCGCTACGTAGCCGCCCAAGTCTGCTGAGACGGCGCAGCAATCGCAAGGTTGTTTGATCGCGGAGTGGAGTTTGTTACGCGCAGAATACCGAATCGTTTTCGTTGCCTATGCGATGCACGCCCACAGCGATCCGGATTTCATGAATGACGTTGGCGTACTCTGCGCAATGTGCATCTCAGCTGCCTTCGATGGCTGACCATGCAGCGACCGCGATCAGACTTCGGCTTCGGCCATGCGTCGGTTCAAGTCTTCGTTGGTGTGGATGATCTGTCCTTCAACCGGCGTATCGAGCGTGATGCGCGGCCGCTTCGGATCGAGGCTGGCCTCGACCCAGCCGTCGTTGATCATCACTTCCAATGCCTGCAATGCCTGCTTTTGATAGAAGTCGGCGTTGATGCCACTACCATCGGCATGGCAACGCGCGGTGACGCCTTCCATGATGCGGACCAGGTCGCGCTCGCGCTTGATCAGATCGACTAAAACGGCGAAGAACCCTTGCAGCACCAACCGCTTGTTGCAGCGCACGTAACACTTGGCGCGCTCAACCTTGCCGTCGACATACATCGGAACCTTGATCGTTTCCGCTCCCAGCGTGCGCAGGCGGAAGCGGTTGTAGTTCGACACCTGCCAGGTGTTGCCGCTGGTGTTGGTGATGCGTTGCATGGTTTGGCGTGCGCCAGCGAGATCCAGCCCACCGATCCCGACTTGTCCGGGAATATCCGTCGTGAAGCCGCCGGTCGCAAGCCAGCGGAATGCCTCGGCGGACGACAGGTCCATTCCGGCGTCGCGGGCGATTTCGCGGGTGTAGTCTTGCAACTCGGTGAAGATGCCATTGGCGGCGTACCAGAAATCGGCGAACTTGATGTGCTGGGCGATGCGTTTGCGCTGGGTATCGCCCCAGGATTCCTTCAGCCAGCGTTCGTCGCGAGGGTTGTCGAGTGTTTCGGCGAGGATGTGCGCCAGTTCGCGCGCTCCGACGTGCGTCAAGGTCATGCCGGCCGAAAGAATGGGATCTGCGACGCCCGCCGACTCCCCGGCCAGGAACCAGTTGTCGCCAGTCATGCGGTCGACAACGAACGACCAGTCCTTCGTGGCGTAAGTCTTGGCT
>JAYUYW010000206.1:0-12487 GCA_043752325.1 Rhodanobacteraceae bacterium
GTGTCATCGAGCGATCCGCCCGCTTCGCCGGCACGTACGATATTCACATAAAGCTTTGAAAAACTCCCCGTCTCTTCTTCCAACGCATCGGACAAGGGATCGCCACCGCGCACCTTGTCGCGGATGCGCTCAAACATGCGCTTGGCCTTGTCCGATTCCGGAAGGTCGAGCAGGATTTGTAAGGCGCGGTCCAGCGGCTGGCCGGCACCCAGCAATGTCGCAAGCTGCTGAGTGAATTGAACGACCTGTGCCTCGCGCAGCGTCGCGCGTTTGAACATGGCGGCAAACAGGCTGGCCGCATCGCCGCTGTCGGCTTGGCGCACTTCCAGTGGGATGTTGCCGGCATCGTGCAGCTTGGCGATCACGTCATCGCTGCTGGCGACATCGTACTGACCCTCGATGGTTTCACCGGCGGCGGTGACGGCCTTGTACTGGAAAATCGTCACGATTCGCTGGTCACGCGTAGCACTTCTTCCAGCGTGGTGCGACCCTGCAACGACTTGATGATGCCGTCCTCGTACATGGTCTGCATGCCTTCGGCGCGCGCCTGCTGTTCCAGTTCGCCCATGCCGGCATGTTGCATGATCAGCCGACGCATCGGGTCGGACATGACCAGGAATTCCATGATCGTTGAGCGCCCGAAGTAACCACTGCCACCCGCTGCGGTCGGCGTCGGCCGGTAGAGTTTGATCGGCCGCTCGTCGGTAAGCCGGTCGAGATGGAACTGCTCGACGACTTCCGGCAATGCTTCGTAGCGAACGGCGGTTTCCAGATCGAGCTTACGAACCAATCGCTGGGCGAGAATGCCGTTGACGGTCGATGTCAGCAGGTAATCCTCGACGCCCATGTCGAGCAGTCGGGTGATGCCACCGGCGGCGTTGTTGGTATGCAGGGTTGAGAGCACCAGATGACCCGTCAGCGCCGACTGGATCGCGATCTTTGCGGTCTCCAGGTCGCGCATTTCGCCGATCATGATGATGTCCGGATCCTGGCGCACGATAGAGCGCAGCGCGTGGGAGAAGTCGAGCCCAATCTGCGGCTTGGCCTGGATCTGGTTGATGCCTTCGATCTGGTACTCGACCGGATCTTCAACCGTGATGATCTTGACGTCCGGCGTGTTGAGCTTGCTCAGGGCCGTATACAAGGTGGTGGTCTTGCCTGAACCGGTTGGACCAGTCACCAGCAGGATGCCGTGCGGCAGTTGCAGCACATTGAGGAACTGCTGCATGAAGCTGTCGGTGAAACCCAGTGTCTCGAAGTCGAACACGACCGCTTCGCGATCCAGGATACGCATCACCACCGATTCGCCATGCGCCGTCGGCACGCTGGAGACGCGCAAGTCGAGCTCCTTGCCCTGAACGCGAATCATGATGCGGCCATCCTGCGGCAGGCGGCGTTCGGCGATGTTGAGCTTGGCCATGATCTTGACGCGAGAGATCACTGCCGCAGTCGACGCCGCCGGCGGCGACTCCACTTCATGCAGAACGCCGTCGATGCGATAGCGCACCTTCAATCGACTCTCGAACGGCTCGATGTGGATATCCGACGCGCGCTGCTCGACAGCGCGCTGGATGACCAGGTTGACCAGACGGATGACCGGCGCTTCGGAAGCCAAATCACGCAAGTGTTCGATGTCGTCTTCTCGGCCGTCCGATTCGGTCAGGTTTTCGACGATGGCGCCCATTGCCGAACGACCCTGGCCGTAATAGCGCTCGATCAGATCATCGATTTCCGAACGCAGGGCGAGACGAATGCTGACCTTTCGACCGGTCGCGAGGTTGACTGCCTGCGCCGGATACGGATCAGCCGGGTTGGCCACCAGCAGGACCACATCGGTTTCGGTTTCGCTGATCGGACAGATGTGCAGTTGCTTCAGGAACCGCGTCGACAACTGGACATTCGGCGGCGGGCTTTCCGGGAAATCCTTGGGTGCCAACAAGGGCACGTCCATCAGTTCCGACATGGCCTCGGACATGTCGCGTTCGGATACCAAGCCCAGTCGCGTCAGCAAAGACAGCAGACTTCCGCTGCTGGCGTCCTCCTCGTACAGGCGACGACCACGAACGAGGTCGTTTTCCTTCAGCCGCCCTTTATCGACCAGGAACTGGCAGATGCTCTCATCAAGCACAGGCTCGACCGCGATGGCAGTGGGATCGATGGATGCAACGGGCGCAAGGACTGCGGACATTCGTGAGTTACTCCTGCCCCGAAATCGGCGCAACAGGAGTCTGACCGATGTCGACCGCCCCGGGTTCCCTAGTAACAACTGGTTTACGAATCAGCTGCTCGATGAAATCGCGATTCAGGCCGATCCACAACGCTACCGGGACCACGGCTGGCAGGATCAGGTAACCAAACTGGTACGCCAGCGCGATGCCTTCCAGCGGCAGGCCGGTGGCGGCAATCGCCTTTGCACCCGGCTCGCCAGAACTGAAGGCGATCACCTTCAACGCTTCGGCGATCAATCCAAACGATTGGGCCAACCAGATCACCGCAAGCGCCACCGCGAATTGCAGCACGCGTCGCAGGATTGAAATGGGTGTCGCCATTGCGAGGCCCGCAAACAGCGGCAGCGAATATCCGTAGACCATCGGGTTCAACACGGGATCTAGGTAGGCGACGCCGGATCGGCCTGAGCCATCGTTCATCATGGTCAGGATTTTCGTCGACAACTGGACCAGGTAACCCGACCATGCCAGCACTTTGCCGGACGCATCGTAGATTTCACCGCCCGGCTGCAGGTCGCTAAACAGATTGGGCCAAAATCCGAGTAGCGCGACCTTGGAAATCTGCACGACAGGCCAGATCAGCGGCGACGAAAAAGCAAACCACAGCACGAACGCCAGCGGCAACCAGAGCAAGGCGCGCAGGCCAAATTCTCGGATCGGGGAAAGTTTCATCGGTCGAGGGATGCTCTAATCAAGTCCACGCAGGCGGCATGATGCCCGAACGGTTCGCAGGTTAAAGGGCGTGGCGAAGTGCAGGCTGGCCGCCTGGTCAAGACTCGCACGTCTGTCTGGGGACCTTTCGGACATCAACCGCCGTTTAAAAATCCAACAAGTTGGGCCGGTCTGTTTGCCCGCAGCCCCGCGTTGCGCCGCCTCACCAGACGGCCAGTCTGGCTTCGCCGACACGCCTTGATCTGCGGGCAGACAGATCGGTGACGCCTGTGCGGACTTGATCAGAGCATCCCTAGTCAACCCAGGCGCGGGCGTTGCGGAACATTCGCAGCCACGGCGATGCTTCGCCCCAGTCGGTCGGACGCCAACTCAACTGCAGGCTGCGGAACACCCGCTCGGGATGCGGCATCAGGATGGTGACGCGACCTTCGGCAGCGGTCATACCCGTAATGCCCCGTGCGGAGCCGTTCGGATTCAAGGGAAAGCGCTCGGTCGGCTTGCCCGCGTTGTCGACGAATCGCAGACAGGCTTCGATCTGGTCAGCGCCGCCGCCGCCCGTGAATTCAGTTCGACCTTCGCCGTGCGCAACCACGACCGGAATGCGCGACCCGACCATGCCGCGAAAGAACAACGACGTTGACTCGACCACTTCGACAGTGACAAGACGCGCTTCATATTGTTCGGAGGTATTTCGCGCGAAACGAGGCCATTTCTCCGCGCCGGGAATGATTTCCTTCAAGTGCGCCAGCATCTGGCAGCCATTGCATACCCCGAGCGAAAACTTCGACGGGTCCGAAAAGAATTCCGAAAATTGCTCGCGCAGCGATGGATTGAGCAGGATTGATGTCGCCCATCCGCGGCCAGCGCCGAGGACGTCGCCGTAGCTGAAGCCCCCACACGCAGCCAGTCCCTGAAATTCGGATATGCGGCGACGGCCAGCGATCAGGTCGCTCATGTGTACGTCGACCGCATCGAAACCCGCGCGAGTGAATGCCGCAGCCATTTCGATCTGGCCATTGACGCCCTGCTCGCGTAGCACCGCCACGCGCGGACGTATACCGCGACTGATGTAGGGCGCGGCGATGTCATCGTCTGCGGCAAACGTCAGCTTCGTGCTGATGCCGGGATCGGCACCGTCACAAACCCAGTTCAGCTCGGAGTCGGCGCTGGCCGGGTTGTCGCGCAATCGTTGCATCGAGTGGCTGGTCTGCGACCACAGCGTCATCAGCTCGGTCCAATCCCACTTGCCGAACTTTGCGCCGGCAAGTCGCAAGCGTACGTGCATCTTCTTGCATGGGCTTCCGACGCGGTGACCAAGTGCGCCCAACCCATGTTTTTCCAGCAGGGCCTGAAACGCCACATGGTCGCGCTCACGTATCTGTACGACCAGCCCCAACTCTTCGTTGAAAAGTCCGCGCAACCAGCTTTCAGCCCAACCGTCCAGATCAAGCTCAAGCCCACAGTGTCCGGCGAGAGCCATCTCGATCATCGCGACGATGGCGCCGCCGTCGGATCGATCATGGCAAGCCAGCAACATTCCCGCCTTGCGCGCCTCGGCAACGAATGCGAAAAGCGATTTGATACGTTGCGGATCGTCGAGATCGGGCGGCACGCCACCGGCTCGGTCGCTGCATTCGAGCAGGATCGATCCACCCAGTCGCTGCGAGCCGGCACCAAGGTCGATCAGCCACAACTCGGTCGCACCTTGATCCAGGCGTAGTTGCGGCGTCAACGCGTCGCGAATGTCGCCGACGCGGGAGAACGCGGTCACGATCAGCGATACCGGCGATATCGTTGCCTGGCTGATCTCGCCGTGTTTCCACTGGACCTGCATCGACATCGAATCCTTGCCGACCGGAATGGAAATACCAAGCGCCGGACACAACTCCATGCCGACCGCGTGCACGGCGTCATGCAGCGCGGCGTCTTCGCCGGTTTGGCCGACTGCCGCCATCCAGTTCGCCGACAGGCGTATCTCGTCGAGGGCGACTCCGGCACTGACGATATTGGTTAACGCTTCACCAACCGCCATCCGCGCCGAGGCGCGCGCATCGAGCAGCGCCAGCGGCGTGCGTTCGCCCATCGCCATCGCCTCGCCGGCATGGCCTTCAAAATCGCAGGCGGTCACGGCGCAATCCGCCACGGGCACTTGCCAGGGACCGACCATCTGATCACGCGAGCACAGGCCACCAACCGAGCGATCCCCGATCGTGATGAGGAATGATTTGCTGCCGACCGATGGGTGGGTCAGGACGCGGCGCAAGGCTGTGTCCAGGGTGATGCCATCGACATCGGGCACCAAATAGATCCGCGTGGCGACTCGGCGCGCATCGCGCTGCATGCGCGGCGGCTTGCCGAACAACATCTCCAGCGACAGATCGACAGCAGGTGCGCCAAACAGCGGATCGTTTACCAGCAAGCGACGTTCGCGGGTCGCCGCGCCAACGACAGCGTAGTCGCAGCGCTCACGCGCGCACAGCGACTCGAAAAGCGGAACGTCGTCGGGCCGAATGCCGAGCACGTAGCGTTCCTGCGATTCGTTGCACCAGATCTGCATCGGCGACAGTTGTGGATCGGCGCAGGGAATCGCGCGCAGGTCGATGACGCCACCAACCCCGGAATCGTTGAGCAGTTCGGGAATGGCATTGGACAAGCCGCCGGCACCCACATCGTGTATCGACACGATCGGGTTTGCGTCTGCGCGCGCGCAGCAGGCGTCGATCACCTCCTGGCAACGCCTCTGCATTTCCGGGTTGTCGCGTTGCACCGAGGCAAAGTCAAGTTCCGCACTGCCGGCGCCGCCCGCCATCGAGGATGCCGCGCTGCCTCCCAAGCCAATCAACATGGCCGGACCGCCGAGCACAATGATTACGTCGCCTTCGCGTAGCATTCCCTTCGCGACATCGCGGTCGCTCAGATTGGCAATACCGCCGGCAATCATGATCGGCTTGTCGTAGCCCCAGCGCTTGCCGCTGCTGCCACTTTCCTGCTCGAAGCTGCGGAAGTAGCCACCAAGGCATGGGCGGCCAAACTCGTTGTTAAATGCGGCAGCACCAAGCGGACCGTCGCGCATGATCTCGAACGCATTGGCGAATCGCGGCGGCAGAGGCCGCTTGCTTTCCCAGGCCATCGGTAGTTCGGGAATGCGCAGATGCGATACCGAGAATCCGGTCAGGCCGGCCTTGGGCTTGCCACCGCGACCGGTCGCGCCTTCGTCGCGAATCTCGCCGCCTGAACCCGTAGCGGCACCCGGGAACGGAGAAATCGCGGTTGGATGATTGTGGGTCTCGACCTTGATCGCGTAGGCGATGTTTTCCGGACTGCCACGATAGATCGCGCTGGCCGGATCGGCGCGAAACCGTTCGCCGAGGCTGCCGGCGATCACCGCCGCATTGTCCGAATAGGCCGATAGCGTATGCGCCGGAGCGAGAGCATGAGTGTTGCGGATCATCGCGAACAGCGATTTCTCGCGGCGCTTGCCATCGATGCTGAAGCTCGCGTTGAACACCTTGTGCCTGCAATGCTCGGAATTGGCTTGCGCGAACATCATCAACTCGGCATCAGTCGGATCGCGAGCGATGTCGGCGTAGTGGTTCGCCAGATATTCAATTTCGTCGTTCGCCAGCGCCAAGCCGAGCCGCTGGTTGGCCTTGCGCAACGCAGCGCTACCGTTGCTGCCGAGCGCAATTACATTGAGCGGTGCCGGCGGGCGCGCTGCAAACAACTCATCGATGCCGGCAAGAGTCGTCAGCACCGATTGGATCATCGGATCGTGCAAGCGGGCGGCCACGGATTCCCAATCGGCGGTGGCCGGATCGGGCGTGTTGAGCAACTGGAACGCCATGCCACGCTCGACCCGCTGCACGTCGAATCCGCAGTCGCGAAGAATGTCGGTGGCCTTGCTCGACCATGGTGAAATCGTTCCCTGGCGGGGCACCACCCAGCATTGGGCATCGTCGGCCGCCAAACCGGTTGCATCGAGCACACCGGAAACCTGGTGCAACTGCGCTGCGGAAAGCGCATCGCCGAGCAGGAAATAAACGTGGCGCGCTGACAGCACCCGGCAATCAAAGTGATCGCTGCTGAGCGCTGCATTCAGTCGGTCGACTCGAAACGATGAAAGGGCACCTTGTCCGTCGAAACAAATCATGGTGGGGCGGTATCCGGGGGGCGCGAATGATAGCCGATGCGCGCGTACCGGCCGAACCGAACCCGACTGGCAGAGAATCGGCTCGAAACGAAAAACGCCGGCACTGGGCCGGCGTTCTGGATCGTCATTACGATCGCGCAAAGGCGAGCGATCAGGCGATCAGCATGTCCTTTTCCTTCTTGCCACCAGTTATCGCGTCATTGAACCAGCGCGGACGCTTGCCGCGACCGGTCCAGGTCATGCTGGCGTCGGCAAGGTTGCGGTACTTCGGCTTGACCTTGCGGCGCATCTTGCGACCGGCACCGCCAAACAATTCTTCCATGGTGAAGCCCTCGGCCTCGACCATGGCGAGCACCTTGTCGCGGAGCTTGCCTTCCTTCTCCTTGACCATTTCGTCCTGACGGCTCTTGGCGCGGGTGATCAGATCATTGAGTTGATTGTGATTGAGAGTGTTGATATCGATAGCCATTTGTATAACTCCTGTGGATCCGGGGTAAGCGGGCCTGCATCTTATTCGCTTTTTCGAGAATTGGAATAGGCCAAACGCCATGGTTCGACCGGCAGAGATAATCGGCACCTGTCAACTTTCAGACGTCATCGACTTCATCAAGCGTAGTCACTACCGGTCAAACGCTGCATCAATTCTTCACGGCCAAGGATTTCATTGTCGCTGCTGCCACGGCGGCGATATTCATAGCTCTCGGCGGCGAGTCCGCGTTCACTGATGACGACGCGATGCGGTATGCCGATCAATTCGATATCGGCGAACATCGCGCCGGGGCGCAGGCCGCGATCATCCATTGCCACTTCAACCCCACGCGTGGCGAGTTCGTAATAGAGCCGATCGGTCTCAACGCGGACAGCCTCGTTCTGCTGCGCACCAATTGGGCACAGGACAACCTGCCATGGCGCCATCGGCGCAGGCCAGATGATTCCTGCATCGTCGTGATTCTGCTCGATGGCGGCCGCAACGATTCGACTGACGCCAATACCGTAACAGCCCATGTGAAGCACGGCACTTTTGCCGCTTGCATCGAGCACGGTGGCACCCATCGCCTGCGCATATTTTTGGCCAAGTTGGAATACATGACCGACCTCGATCCCGCGCGCAATGGACAATTCGCCGCAGCCATCCGGTGACAGGTCACCAGCGACCACCTTGCGTATGTCGGCGACCTCGGTAATGGCCGCGTCACGCACCCAGTTGGCACCGCGAAAATGGGTGTCGTCCTGATTACCGCCACAGACAAAGTCGGCGAGTAGTGCCGCGCTGAGATCAACGATCACCGGAACCGAATCGGGCAATCCAACCGGCCCGATTGATCCCGCTCGGGCACCAGTGACGCGAATGATCTCGGCCTCGTCGGCGAGAATCGATTCGCCCGCCAATTGCTCCAACGCCGCCGCCTTGATCTCATTGACTTCGTGATCGCCACGCACGCACAAAGCGACCAGCCCATCGCGGCCACGCACCACGACCGTCTTTATGCATTGCGCCGGTGCTATACGAAGCAGCGCGCAGACCTCGTCGATGGTTTTTGCCTTTGGCGTGTCGACCCGCTGCAAGGCCTGCGTCGGCTGCGGGCGCTCCCCGGTCGGCGCCAGCGCTTCGGCTTTCTCGATATTGGCTGCATAATCAGAGCCCGACGAAAACGCGATGGCATCTTCGCCCGAATCAGCAAGCACCTGGAACTCGTGTGAGGCATTGCCGCCAATGGCCCCGGTGTCGGCCTGCACGGCGCGATAGCGCAAGCCCAGACGGGTGAAAATGCGCTCGTAGGCGCCGTACATGTTCTGGTATTCGGCGGCGAGACCGGCTTCGTCCAAATGAAACGAATAGGCGTCCTTCATCAGGAACTCGCGGGCCCGCATAATCCCAAAGCGAGGACGAATCTCGTCGCGGAACTTGGTCTGGATTTGATAGAAATTAACGGGCAACTGCTTGTAACTGCGCAACTCATTGCGGGCGAGGTCGGTGATTACCTCCTCGTGGGTCGGCCCGTAACAGTATTCAGCGTCCTTGCGGTCGCGGAACTTCAGCAACTGATCGCCGAACCTGCCCCATCGACCACTTTCAACCCACAATTCACGCGGCTGCACCGAAGGCATCAGTAACTCGATGGCGCCTGCGCGATTCATTTCCTCGCGAACCACCTGCTCGACCTTGCGCAACACGCGCAAACCAAGCGGCGTCCATGTGTAAAGCCCAGCGCCAATCTTGCGGACCATGCCCGCACGAAGCATCAGCCGATGGCTGGCCAATTCGGCGTCAGCAGGCACTTCTTTAACCGTGGAAAGATGGAATCGCGAAAGGCGCATTGTGGAAGAGTTGCTCTGGACTGGCTACGGAGTCGGCATGATATCCAGATGCCTCGCTGGATGTGGTACGGAGTGGTCAGGGCAAGAGGCATTTCACGCGTGCGAGCGTCCGCAGCCGCAAGCGTGCGAGCGCGTGGATTCAACGCTTTGGGGGGCGCTCTAATTAACCCCACGCAGGCGGCATGATGTCCGGAAGGTTCACAAATTAAGGTGTGTGGCGCCACTCAGGCTGGCCGACAGTTCAAGCCGCGCGCGTCAATCCGAGGACTTTTGGGACATCACCCCGTCACTCAAATTCTATCGGTTGCGACCCTTACGGGGTTGTTCAAAGCACCCCTAATTGCAGAATAACTTGACCTGCCCCTGCGCCTGCTGGATAGACTGTTCGCGTATCTCTGCTTCCTCGCCGCCCTCCGCCAACGGCGCTGCCGATGTCAAGGCAGCAAGGTTTTTACTGGCAAGTTCGCAGTTGCGCTTGATGTCCTTTTCGTCGTAACCGGCGGCGCGCGCCATCGCCTGGTTTTCGCCGACCTTTTCTTCAACCGGTTCAGGATTACCACGCGCCTCGCCACTTGACAGACGCAGCCGACGCGGATCCTTTGCGCTGCGCGGCGGCGGTTGGTCTGAGTAGTGATTCACTCCGTTGGCATCAACCCAACGGTAAGCGTCCGACGCGAGCGCCGCGGATAGTCCAAACATGCCGCAAACCAACACGGCGACACAGGCAAACAGCGATGTGGGCAAATGGTTCATGGTCACTTGTATCCTGATGGCTTGCCGCAGGGTTGGTATTCACGCCACCATCAAGGTAACGCAGCACCGCGGCTGAGACTAGCACCACGCGACCGTGTATACGCAAACCGGGTTGGCACTCGCTTGGGCAGGTCCGGTTTGCTGCTATCGGGTAAACTCGGGCGCCATTCATCGAGTTGATCGGCCATGGACCAACCAGCGCCGCGAAAGCCGCACCGCGGCATCTACCTGTTGCCCAACCTGTTCACCACGGCAGCGATGTTTGCCGGCTTTTTCGCCATCGTATCCGCGATCAACGCGCGCTACATCGAGGCCACCATGGCGATATTCGTGGCCGGCCTGCTCGACGGACTGGATGGCCGCATTGCCCGTCTTACTAATACCCAAACCGATTTCGGCGTCCAATACGACTCCCTGTCGGATCTGGTCAGTTTCGGCCTTGCGCCAGCGCTGGTGATGTACACGTGGGCCTTGTCCGACCTGAAAGGCTACGGTTCGCTGTGGGGCAAAGTCGGTTGGGCGGCTGCTTTTATTTACGCCGCGTGCGCCGCGCTTCGGTTGGCGCGCTTCAATACCCAGGTTGGTGTTGCCGACAAGGCTTACTTCCAGGGGTTGGCCAGCCCGGCATCGGCAGGACTTTGCATGGCGTTCGTGTGGACCATCGAGACGCGCGGCTTGCCGTTTTTCGATGAGAGCTACGCACCTTGGGTTTGTTTATTCATCGCGTTGACGGCGGGCCTGCTGATGGTCAGCAACGTGCGTTACTACAGTTTCAAAAAGCTGCCGCTGGCCGACCGCGTTCCTTTCATCTGGATCCCGATCGCGATGCTGATCCTTGTCGCGCTGGCCGTCGATACACCACGGGTGCTGCTGGGAATTTCCGTCAGCTACGTCGTCTCGGGACCGGTGATCACGCTGTGGGGTCGCCTTCGTCGCCGTCGCGAACGTCGTGCGCAACGCGGCGAGTGAGCGCGAAAGTGCGTGCGCGGCACGACGGTGCTGACCTGCGCCGGTTGGACGTATTGGGCATCGTCGCGATGGAGTGGCGACGTCCGCCGGCACGTTCGTCTGGTACCGTCATCATCGACAGCGACGATACGGCAAACGCCACGCTTGAGGACATCGTAAAAGGTCTCGCCATTGTCGGGATTTCTGCGCGTTTTCATGGTGGGGGGGCAACGGCTGCAGCGTTGGCCGATACAGTCGTCCTTCGCTTCGGCGCCGTCGGCATGGCGGCGCCCTCCAGTGACGACACCGCGCTCTTGTTACCGCCAATCAACGCGCTGCGCGGCAACGCCGCCGCCAAACGCCAAGTCTGGTCGCAGATGCGCGCACTGCTGCGGAGATGATGCACGCGACCAGCGTTTTAGTTATCGTCGCCTTGTCCATGTCCGCCAACATCCAGCCCGCCCTCGCCCGCTTCGAACCGATGCGGATGGAAGATGTCGACCATGTCGCGATGATCGAGCGCGTGGCGTATCCGTTTCCCTGGACGGCAGGAATCATTCGCGACTGCCTGCGTGCCGGCTACGACTGCTGGTTGCTGGTCGCCGATGGCGAGAGGGTTGGATACGGCATAGTTTCGATTGCCGCCGATGAAGCGCACCTGCTCAACATCTGCATTTCGCCACCGCACCAAGGCTACGGCTACGGCCGCCAGTTGCTGCTCGGCCTGGTGGAATTGGCAAGGCGCCGCAGTGTCGAGCGCATCTACCTTGAAGTTCGACCAAGCAACGGTCGCGCGATCACTCTTTACCGGACCATGGGTTTCCTTGAAGTCGGGCGCCGCCCGCGCTACTACCCGGCTGGCGATGATCGCGAGGACGCGCTCGTGATGACTATGGAGTTGCAGCCTGACGCGGGTTGACCGCGTTTTCTGTCGGCTGTCGCCGCCTTTCTCGTCCTCCCGCGCGATTGCGCGCTATTTGCCCTTCTCCCGCCGGAGAAGGTGCCCGAAGGGCGGATGAGGGTCCGGCACTTGCGCAACCATCACCTCGTCATCCCCGCGTAGGCGGGGACCCATTTTGATCTCGCTTCTCTGCTTGGCGGCGATCGCCAAACTGGTCAAGCGTTTCGCCGGGCTGCCGCCCGCCGAGCCACCTTTCTGCTCGCACAGAAACATGGCCCAAACATGCGCCCGTGGCGGGTCGGTCGTGCGAAGAAGCCGAACGACTACGCGTGCTGGCTCCGGGGTTCGCTGAAGGCGCATCCGGAGCACCTGCAGCGACCTTGCCGAATCCATTCGGCCACCGTGCGGGCGCTTCCTCCGCCATCTCGCCTCCCCGAATCGGGAGGTACGTCAGAAGCAGCACAGCGCAGCTGCGCTGTGCCTTTGACTCACCCGCCCGTTCCTGTCGGCAAGTAC
>JAYUYW010000207.1:0-5120 GCA_043752325.1 Rhodanobacteraceae bacterium
TGGCGGTGCCGTTCAAAGCGCGGTGCTGGTTCCCGGTGAACCTCGCGACATTTCACTGCTGCAACCATCACGCTGGTCGCAATTCAAGCAATACCTGTGGGACGGTGCGCACCATATCTGGATCGGATACGACCACGTGCTGTTCCTGATCAGCCTGCTGCTGCCGGCGGTGTTGATCCGTCGGCGCCTCGAGTGGATTGCTGCCGAGTCGGGACGGTCGGTTGCGCTCAAGGTGGCCGGCATCGTAACCGCGTTCACCGTTGCACATTCGATCACGTTGACTCTGGCAGCGCTCGGCTTCGTGCAGTTGCCATCGCGACTGGTTGAATCGACGATTGCGCTGTCCGTGATGCTTGCAGCGATCAACAACATCAAACCTTTGGTCACCGAACGAACATGGGCATTCGCTTTCGGATTCGGTCTTTTGCATGGCTTCGGCTTTGCCGGCGCGCTGGCTGATCTTGGCCTGCCGCGCGATGCGCTGGCGTTGTGCCTGCTCGCGTTCAACCTCGGTGTCGAGTTCGGTCAGCTTTGCATAGTGGCCTTCTTGCTGCCCTTAGCTTTCGTGCTCCGCCGTAGCGGCTTCTATCGACGGGTGGTGCTCGTTGCCGGTTCGCTGCTGATCGCGCTGTTGGCGTTCCTTTGGTTGATCGAACGTGCCTTCGACGTGCGCATCCTGCCTACGCTCGGCTAGGCCCGAGGGCGCTCAGTCGTCGTCGGTGTGAGGACGATACTCGTCGAGCAGCTTGCGCTGGATTCATGGTGGCACCGGATCGTAGTGGTTGAACTCGATCGCGTAACGACCCTTGCCAGCCATGAGCGAGCGCAGTTCGGTCTGGAAGTCGGCGATTTCAGCAAGCGGAACCTGCCCGTTGATGAGCTACTCGCCACTGTCCTGCACGTCAGTGCGATGGATGCGTGCCCAGTAGTGCTCCGAGGCGCTGCCGGACAGCGCGGGCCATCTCTTAACAGTGGTTTATCGGCTCCTGCGTATGCTCTCGCGATTTTCGCCCCCAGTCATCGAGGCATGTCATCCCGCCAATCGCTCCAACGCCGTCAAAGCGACCCGACCCAATGCGTGCCGATGCGTTGCCGCTGCTGCGTTTTCGCGGGCCGTGGCAACGCAGCCTGCGGCACGAGAAGGAACCTATCGACTGGCGCAAATTCGCGCTCGGGTTGGTGATCGCCGTCGTGCTGACCGGACTGGAACTGATCGGTTTCAATCGAGGCATGCAGATGCATCGGATCGACAACAACTACCGTGGCGCCATCGTTGTAAGCCTGATCGACGAGAATACGCTGCTGGAAATCATCGAGCCGCCGTTGCCGGAGCCCGAGCCGATGAAAAGCCGGCCCAGCAAAATTCGCATCGACACGCCGAAGACGCCGACAAAATCACCGCCAGTCGTCAAAGCCGAGTCAGACGGCAAGGAAATGAAGGCCCGGATCGGCGGCGCGGGCAGCGCAGCACAGTTGTTCGATGCCAGTGGGCGGGTTCGAATTCCGGACGCAACGGTAAGGCCTACAGCTCCGGTCGCCGCGACCGAGCAGCAGCGCGCTCGCGAAAACTGGAAGGCGTTGCAGGATCGCGGCGAGAATCCGCTCAATTGCCAGCGCACCCGTTTTTCGCAGGCGTTTCGCAAAGACCAGTCAGTCGGCGACGCCGTCGCTGGCAAGTACCTCAAGTACATCGGTCTGGCCAACCAGGCAGCAATCGCGCAGAACCTTCAAGATCGCGAATCGCGAGCTGCGGATGGCTGCGATCCCCCGCGTTAGTCGGACGGTTTGGTGCCGGGCCGCCGGATAGGTCAGAGCAGACGCTTCAATTCCGGCAGCATCGGCATTTTTCGAATGCGTACCGTACTCGCCGCAAAAATTGCATTCGCCAAGGCCGGTGCGGTGCTCGGCGTTGCGGCCGAATAAACCGGAACTGGAGGTTCCGACGAATCAACCCGTTCGACAATCAGCTCGCGTGGCGTCTGCGCCCCGGGATCGACGTTGTAGTTTGAGAAATCCTTTTGCCGGATCTTGCCGTCACGTAGCGTGATAGCGGCATTCAAGGCAACGCCGATAGCATCGATAGTCGCGCCTGCGAGTAGGCCATCAACGTTCAGCGGATTCAACACGCGGCCGACGTCGGCGATGCAGACGGCGCGGTGGACGATCAGTTCGCCTCGCGCAATAGCGACCTCGAAGGCATGCGCCACGTACGCGCCATGCACGAAGTGACAGGCGATGCCCAGGCCATGACCGTTGTTTCGGCGCTTTCCCCAGCCAATGCGCTCGGCGCAACGGCGTAACACCTGGGCCATCCGCGCGGTATCGAAGCGTGGACCGCCGCGTTGTGGCAACTGGCGCGGTTCGCCCAGCAGGTCCAGGCGCATCTGCACGGCATCGCGCTCGGTCGCGTCGGCCAGCTCGTCAAGAAAACACTGCTCGGCAAACGCAGTGAATGTGTGTTCGCGGCCACGATGATCGCCACGTGGCAGGCCTGATTCCAGCGACACGAAGCTGCGCTCGAAATTCTCTACCAGGCCGGCCGGAAAACTATCGGGCGAAAGCACGCCGGTCCACTGCGGCCGATCGTTCCATGCCGGGTCGCGCCAGCCGCGGGGCGTCGCCGCACAACGGTGAACCCAACTGGTGATTTTCTTCTCGCGGTCGACGCTTGCCAACATGTGATGGACGCCGAACGGACGGTACCAGTCGTTGCGCAAGTCGTCGCCGCGTGTCCAGAACAGCTTGATCGGCTTTTTGACCACCAGCGCGATCTGGATCGCCTCGGCGATGAAATCATGCTTCAGTCGACGACCGAAGCTCCCGCCGGAACGTGGCAAACGAATGTCGATCGCGCGGCGAGGCAAGCCGGTTGCGTCGGCAATACGCCGCGATGCAGCATCGGGATCTTCCAGCGAGGCGATCAACAAGGCGCCATCGCTGCGCAGGTCGAGCAGGGCCGAAGGCGGCTCGGGTGTGGCATGGGCAAGGAAGGGCAATTCGTAGCGTGCTTCGAGCAGTTGCGCAGCTTCGTTGCGGGCGCTAGCCACGTCGCCATCACGACGCAACTCGACGGAACTGTCAGATTCGTCGAACGTACTGAGCAGCCCATGCGCCATGTTGGAAAGCGCGGAACTGGATTCCTTGCCCCAAGCGCCTTCCTTCCAAGTCGGCCTCAACGCCGTGCGTCCCTGTAACGCCGCCCAACTGCTGGATGCGACCACGGCCACGCCACTGCGAAGCGGCCCCGTCAACGGCTGGGCCGCTGGCGGTGCAGCGATCGGGACGATATCGAGGACGCCACGGACAAGGCGCGCTTCTGCTTCGTCCAGTGATTCCAAGGTTCCATCCGCATACGGACAACGCAGCACGACCGCATAAACCATGTCGGCGCGGTAATGATCACTGCCGAAGCGACTGCGGCCGCGTACCAGGTTGTCGGCGTCGACCATGAGAGTCGGCTTGCCGATCCGTTCCCAGCGCTCGACGGTTTTCAGCGTCAGCGCGCTGGTCGGCGCGGGAACGCTGGCCGCGCTGCGCGCCAAAGCGCCGTAGCTTAATCGACGACCGTCGGCCGCGATGACACGCCCGTTCTCGCTGGACAAGCTGGTGCGGTCCAGTGACCACTCGTTGGCCGCCGCCTGAACCAGTAACCAGCGGGCCAAAGCTCCAGCACGACGCAGGTCGTCACGCAGCAAATAAATCGCCAGCTCCGAGTCGCTGCTCTGTTCTCCGTAGCGGTTGTCGGGTCCGGATGCGCCTTCGATGTAGCCGTACGGAAGCTGGATGACCCGCACCTGATTCCAGCTGACGTCGAGTTCCTCGGCGATCAACATCGGGAAATCGGTCATCACACCTTGGCCGACTTCGCAGCCAGACGCACCGATGATGACGCGGCCATCGCGCTCGATGCGAAGGAATGGACCCAGTGCCGTGATGTCTTCACCGAGCAGTTCCGGTGGGAAGTCATCGGGAAACTGTTGCGCCTGAGCAGACCGGATGCCAATCACCAGCGCGCCCGCACTTCCCAGCGCGACCTGGAGAAAGCGGCGGCGGTGCAGCAGCAGGCGATTCATCAAGCAACCTCGCGATTGCGGTCCGCCACGCTCAGGATCGCCCGGCGAGCGGCGACCTGAACGCCGCAGCGACATATCACCGATATCCGCGCGACGTCGGTTGCATTCGCCTGTGGATTTCGAGCGAGCAGGGCGGTGCCGTGGATCAGCCATGCCGGCACGCAGTACCCGCACTGTGGGACATCCTCGTTGATGAAGGCGCGTTGCAGTGGATGCAGTCGTTCCGACGCAAGACCTTCGACGGTTTGCACCTGCTGACCCTTGATCGCGTTGAGCGGCGTGCGACAGGCGCGAACCGGTTTGCCCTCTAGCAACACGCTGCAAATGCCGCCGCAGTCCTCATCATCGCCACAACCGGCTTTGGTGCCGGTCAGCCGCAACTCGTCGCGCAGGAACCACAGCAACGGCATGTCGAACCGGTCGGCAATGAAATAGGATTTACCGTTGATCGAGAACGAAATCGTAGCTTCGTTGATCGGCTCCGCCTGTTCGCGGGCCAATCGCATCGCGGTCGTTTCGATGGTTTCTTGCATTGCAGGCGTGGCGTACTATCGTTTTGGAGAGTGCAATTCTCGCACGAGCGGCCAAATGGACGCCGGGCGCGTGCCCGCGTGTCGCCACACGCCCCAGCCAGAATCGCCATTGCAGCCGGCCTAGTTTGCGTTCTGTTGCAGCGCACGAAAGAATGCCGATCCGCCCTTCCTGTCGCGAAATCCGAACCGTGTCTTCAGCCGTCCCGAGCTCTGCCAGCGATCCCAACCACACTCTTCCGTGGGTGGTCGTCAAATTTGGCGGTTCCAGCGTATCGACGCGAGCCCGTTGGGAGTCGATTCGCAGCATTGTCGCTGGTCATCGCGATTCCGGCCGACGCGTGCTTATCGTGGTTTCCGCGCTGTCAGGCGTGACCGATCTGCTGAAGTCGATTGCCGATTCGTCGACACCCAGTGAAATCGAGCGGGTCCTTGCAGAGATCGCAGAGAGACATCGCAAGCTCGCTGACGCCATGGCGTTGCCTGACACGAAAGCCATGGACCGCTGGCTCGACAG
>JAYUYW010000208.1:0-5103 GCA_043752325.1 Rhodanobacteraceae bacterium
CGCATCGGCGCGATGTTCACCGACCCGCGCACTTGGCTGACCATGCTGTACATGCTGCTGCAGATGCCGCTGGGCACCGCGTACTTTACGATCGCCGTAACCGGTCTGTCCGTATCACTGGCCTTGATCTTCGCGCCCCTGTTGCAACTGATCGGCATTCCCGGAATAACGTTTTCGATGGCTGGTGGATCAGATTGGGCCGCGCCGCTCTGGTTGTCGCCGCTATTCGTCTGCGTGGGAATTGCGCTGCTGTTCCTTACCCTGCACATGGCTCGAGGCATCGGTTACCTCCATGGCCGCTTTGCGCGCAGCCTGTTGGTCGACAGCGCACCGGTCTAACCAATTGGCGATTCCGAGACTTTGCTGCCGTAGCGCGCGGCCATTAGTGCTGGCACCATTCGCATCAGGATTGTTGCGGGGGTGTGGTCGTGGGTAGGAAAGAATTTGAGGCATCACTGCGGATCGGCCACCACGCCGATCTGGCCCGACTAGTCGGCGGCTGGTCTGGTACGGTGAAGACGTGGTTCGAGGCTGATCAGTTGGCGGGCGAGGGTTCGGTTCGTGGCCGTATCCGCAGTGCGTTGGGCGGTCGCTTCGTGATCCACGAGTACGAGGCCCAGTGCTTGGGCGAGACCGAAAATGGTGTCGCAATCCATGGCTATCACCTTGACCGTCATTGTTACGAATCAGCGTGGATTGACAGTTTCCACACCGGTACGCAGATCATGGTCAGTCACGGAGTTCCAAGAGCGGCCCTGCACAGCGTCACTGGCAGCTATGGCGGCGAGAGCGATGACGAAGCCTGGGGCTGGCGTACCGAGATCGAGTTGAAGCCGACTGATCGCCTGCTGATCCAGATGTTCAATATCACTCCGCAGGGTGAGGATGCGCTGGCCGTCGAATTCGACTACCGACGCGTACGCGGCAGTCGCCCGGTCTGAGGACGGCGATCAACTTGCGGCGCAGGCTTCATCTTCGCGACTGATCAGTTCAGACTGCGCGGCCCCAACATGAAGTCCCGCCATGAGTAGCGAGTTGCTGGTCGGCATCCATTCGGTCGAGTCTGCGCTGAGCCACGACCCGGAAAATCTGGTCGAGCTTTACATCGAAACGGGACAACAGAATCCGCGCATCCGCGACCTGATCGAGAAGGCACGCGATCTCGGTATCAAGCCGCATGCGCGTGAGCGCGAAGCGCTGGACCGGATGACCGGCGGCAATCGTCATCAAGGTGTCGTTGCCAAGTACCGCACGCCACCGGCGTTGAACGAAGCCGATCTGGCAAAGCTGCTCGAAGCAGGCGGCAGCGACGCGTTGTATCTGCTTTTGGACGGCATCACCGATCCGCACAATCTCGGCGCCTGCCTGCGCAGCGCCGAAGCTGCTGGCGTGACTGCCGTCATCGTCACCAAGGACAAGGCGGTCGGCATTACGCCGACGGTTCGTCGCGCATCAGCGGGCGCGGCAGATCGCGTTCCCTTCGTCGCAGTCACCAATCTCTCCCGCACCATGCGCAGCCTGCGTGATGCGGGTGTCTGGTTGACCGGCCTCGCCGGCGACGCGGAGACGTCGCTCTACCAGGTCGATCTGAAAGGCGCGGTCGGCATCGTCATGGGCAGCGAAGGCGAGGGCATGCGCCGGCTGACGCGCGAGGCCTGTGACCACATCGCCCGAATCCCGATGCGAGGTTCAATCGACAGCCTAAACGTTTCGGTCGCTACAGGTATCGCCCTGTTTGAGGTGCTGCGCCAACGCTCACTTTGATGTGACTTGACCGACGCCGCCATTTCGAACCGTCATGTCGTACTGGCAGACGGCATACAACAACGGCTTTTCGGAAGGTCCACCCGCGTGCACTAGCAAATTCGATTGTCCACAGGTTGAGGCGTACGCCAGCACTGCACTTGAATACCGAGGGTCCAGTATGTTCGCGAACTACACCGCCGGCACCTACCCGCGCCTTGGCGTAGTTCGACCGTCCTTGCCGCCTGGCACGTTCTTCCCGGAATCAAACGCGTGGGACACAATCCCGGTGGTTGGCGGGCGCGTACTGATCTATGCCGTTTCGGTTCGCGGCAGCGTTCCATTTGTGGCACCGGTGCCCGTGCCAACTCGATCGCTTGCCGCAATCACCGCCTTGATCGGCCTGCTCGGAGTCGCTTCGTTTCTGCGACAGTTGCGGACGTTGAGCATCCAGCCGGCGGTCAGCGCGCGGGTTGACGATCAGCTTGGGTAGTCGCCGTCGGAGCCTTCATTGATGCCTTCGAACAGGAAGGTCGACAGGTATCGCTCACCGGTATCGGGCAGCATCGCGAGGATGGCGGATCCAGGTTCCGACGCGCGGGCGCATTCCAGTGCGGCGGCAAAGGTTGCGCCGGCCGAGATGCCGCAGAAGATTCCTTCCTGCCGCGCCAGTGCCAGCGAGGTATCGCGTGCCAGCGTGTCGCTGATCGGGATGATCTGGTCGACCACGTCGCGATTGAGTGCGCCGGGGATGAAATCCGGTGTCCAGCCTTGGATGCGATGCGGCTTCCATTCGTCACCGGCCAGCAATGATGCGACATCGGGTTCGGTCGCGACGATGCGAACGCCGGGTCGAGCTACTTTCAACATCTCGCCGACACCGGTCATGGTGCCGCCGGTTCCCCAGCCAGTCACGAACGCATCGAGGCGACGCCCAGCAAAGTCCTGACAGATTTCAGCGGCTGTCGTGTTGCGATGGAAGGCTGGATTGGCCGGATTTTCGAACTGTCGCGCCAGGAATGCGCCGTGCTCCTTCGCATACGCCTCGGCGTGGCGAACCATGCCGCTGCCGCGCTCGGCGGCGGGAGTCAGCATTACCTTGGCACCAAACGCGCGCATCAGCTTGCGGCGTTCGATCGAGAACGTCTCTGACATGAAGGCGACAAACGGATAACCACGGGTGGCGCAGACCATCGCCAGCGCAATGCCGGTATTGCCCGACGTTGCCTCGACGACGGTCTGGCCGGTTTTGAGTGCACCACTGGCTTCGGCATCGAGGATGATGGCGAGTGCCAGGCGATCCTTGACCGAGCCGCCGGGATTGAACGCCTCGATCTTGACAAACATCTCGATCCCTTCCGGAGCGAGGCGGTTGATGCGAACAATGGGCGTGCGGCCAATCGTGTCGAGAATGCTGGCGTGGATCATGGCGGGATTTCGGTCTAATGGGCGCATCGGCCCGACGTGGTGATGGTCGCACGTTCGTCCGGTTTCTGATGGCAACGGTTGCGCGAGGAAGAAGCGAGTCAGCTATTCCGCTCCTGCGCAGACTACGATGTACGCACAACGCCGAATCCGCGGCGCCCATTTGGAAGGAAATCATGAACCTGCATCTCGCCCTTACGCCCATCGTCTCGCTGATCGCTGGCGTTCTCATTTTGATCGTGCCGCGCCTGCTCAACTTCATCGTCGCGATCTATTTGATCCTGATTGGTTTGATTGGCTTGTTCCCCGCATTGACTTCGTAAAACTGAAGCTCGCGAATGAAAAAGGCGGACCGAAGTCCGCCTTTTTCTTGTCCAGCGTTCGTTCGATCAGACCGAGCTTTCAATGCGCCGGCGACGCATCCAGATGGCTGCTGCGATCATCAATACGCCAGCGGCGATGCCGATCCACATTGCCGGCTGGGCAAAGACGGCGTACACATGGGATGGATTGAGCGCATTCACCAGGCGGGCACCATCCAGGCTGCTTCCGCTGCTGGCCATCTCGCCGACGCGAACAACATCGCTCTTGTCGATCCAGCTACCTGGAACGATGCTGAAGATCAGTCGGGCGGCGATATCGTTGCTGAGGAACTTGCTGTTGATGCTGGGCAGGCCCATCGCTCCAACCCAACCGTTCAAGACGACCGCAAGGATTGGAATCAGCACCGCCCAGAGGAACGGTTTGCTGCGGGCAAAGGCGGAGCAGAGCAGCAACCATCCCAGCGCCGGCAGCGCCCAGAGCGCGTTGACCGGGACGGTCAGCAACAGGCGCCAGAACATGCCAAGCGGGTTGGAGTTTCCGATCACCGGCAAAGGGTTGATCCCATGCGCCGCTGCCCAGATCGTCACCACCAGCAGAAATCCGACGTAGGCAACCGTGGCGATCGCGAACGCAATCAGCGGAGCGAGCACGGCGGCCGTGACAACTTTCGAAAGCACGGTCGCCGTGTCCGAAACTGGCAGCGATTTCCAGAACAACACACTGCGATCCTTGCGGTCGTCGTACAGCGCGCCAAGCAGGTAGAAGAACAGCACGAAGAACAGGCCAACGCAGACCAACAGGTTGAACATCACATAGATCACGTCGAGGCCTTGCCCGGCCTGGACCAGATCGCCGGCGCTGATCTGTGCGGAAAGCTGATCCCACGGAATTCCAAAGGATATCTTCGATGAAACGCGACGGCCGGCCACCTCCGTCCAGACAATGCCGAGGACCGTCAGTATTACCACGGCCGCGGTTACCCAGAACGGGGTCCACATGAAGCCCCCGCGATGCTCCCAGTATTCGCGCTTGACCAGCCACTTGAAGGTATTCATGCGTAGGTTCCTTTCATCGTTGCGACAAACAGATCGGAAATGCTGGGTTTGCGAAGTTCGCCAAACTCGGCGAGGGTGGCACGCGGCACACCGTCGAACAGGAAGATCGACTTACCGAAGATCTGGCGTTCACTGATTGGGTTCATCGCCCGCGCCGCGTCGGCGCATTCCGGCGCAACCATCACTTCGATATAGCGCTCGGCAATTGCGTCCATCGATGCCGACAGGGCGATCTTGCCGTCGCGGATGAAGATAAGGTCGGTGAGGATGTGCTCGATCTCCTCGACCTGGTGCGTGGTGACGATGATGGTCTTTTGCTCGTCGAAATAATCATTGAGCAGGGTTTCGTAGAACGTCTTGCGATAGAGAATGTCGAGGCCCAGGGTCGGTTCGTCCAGAACCAGCAACTTGGCGTCGATCGCCATCACAAGGGCCAAATGCAGCTGCACGATCATGCCCTTGGACATCTCACGTACGCGCAAGGCCGGATTCAACTTGGTACGGGCGAGGAAGGCCATGCATTTCTCGCGCGAGAAGCGCGGATGCACGCCGGCGA
>JAYUYW010000209.1:0-5096 GCA_043752325.1 Rhodanobacteraceae bacterium
GACTGGAGGGCGCTGGCAATGCTGCGTGAAGAATCCCGCCAGCGCGGCGTGGAAGGCCTGATGCTGAAACGCCTCAGTTCGACCTACCAGACCGGACGCCGTCGCGGCGACTGGTGGAAGTGGAAGATCGATCCGTACACGATCGATGCCGTGCTGATCTATGCGCAGGCAGGACATGGTCGCCGCTCCACTCTCTACACCGACTACACCTTCGCTGTCTGGGACGACGGGAAACTGGTCCCTGTTGCCAAGGCCTACTCCGGACTGACGGACGTCGAAATTGAAAAATTGGACCGCTGGATTCGCAGCCACACGCTGGAACGGTTCGGACCCGTGCGTTCGGTTAAAGCCGAACAGGTATTCGAGCTGGCATTCGAGGCGATCAATGCATCCGCTCGGCACAAGTCCGGCGTTGCGGTGCGTTTCCCGCGCATCCTTCGTTGGCGCGGCGATAAAAAGATTGCCGACGCGAACACACTCGACGAATTGCGTGGCCTTGCGCGCGGCTGAGCGCCGCGTCATCGCGTGGATGGCGGAAAATGGTCGCAAGCCATCCCGCTTCCAACGCGAGGCGTGGCGTGCCTGGCAGGCAGGCGAAAGCGGTGTGATAAACGCACCCACCGGTAGCGGCAAGACACTCGCTGCGTTCGGCGGTCCGTTGATCGAAGCGTTGGAAAGCGTCGTGGACAAGCCCGGCATCACGCTGCTCTGGATCACGCCCTTACGCGCGCTCGCCACCGATCTCCACGGACAACTGGAACGACCGTTGCGCGAACTTGGCAGCAAGTGGCGCGTGCTGATCCGTAGCGGAGACAGTTCGGCAACGGACCGCTCGCGTCTGCGTCGTGGTGCGGCGGAAATTCTCATCATTACGCCTGAAAGTTTAGAGCTCTTGCTTTCGCATTCCGATGCGCACGAGCGGCTAGGCGGCGTCACGTCGGTAGTGGTCGATGAGTGGCATGAGCTGCTCGGCAACAAGCGTGGAGTGCTGTTGCAGTTGAGTCTGGCGCGGCTGCGCCGAATCGCGCCTTCGCTGCGGCTGTGGGGCTTGTCGGCGACGATTGGCAATCTTGATGTCGCAATGCAGGCGTTGATCGGATCGCATAACGAGGGGCGATTGATTCGCGATTTGCGGCCGCGCAAGACGATCATCGACTGCGTGCTACCCAAACCGGTTGAAAAATTTGCATGGGCTGGCCACCTCGGGCTATCGCAATTGCGCGCGGTGGTCGACATCGCCTGCGCAGTTCGGTCGTGTCTCATCTTTACGAACACGCGCTCGCAGGCCGAGCTTTGGCATCAGGCGATTTCTGCGGTCTGGCCCCACGCAACGGAAAGTCTCGCTGTCCACCACGGTTCGCTGGATCGCGAATTGCGCCAGCGAATCGAGGATGGTTTGCGCGATGGTTCAATTCGCTGCGTCGTCGCGACATCAAGCTTGGACTTGGGCGTCGACTTCGCGCCAGTCGACCAGGTGATCCAGATTGGCAGCCCACGCGGTGTCGCACGGCTT
The DNA here is from genome assembly GCA_043752325.1 of Rhodanobacteraceae bacterium. GTDB lineage: Bacteria > Pseudomonadota > Gammaproteobacteria > Xanthomonadales > Rhodanobacteraceae > Dokdonella. Next base: position 1,514 of record JAYUYW010000209.1, read on the forward strand.
CTGCAGCGTGCGGGACGCTCCAACCATCGTCCCGGCGAAAGCAGTCACATCGTTTGCGTACCGACGATGAGTATGGAGCTGGCCGAGATCGCCGCGATCCGCCGCGCGCTGGCTGCTGGTGAAGTCGAATCAAGAATGCCGCCCCTTCTTTGCGCCGATGTACTGGCGCAGCATCTGGCGACGATGGCGATTGCCGGCGGCTTCACCGCTGACGACATGCTGGCCGAAGTGCGCGGTACGTTCTCTTATGCATCGCTGGAAGAAGGAACCTGGCGACGCGTACTGCAATTCCTGCAATCGGGTGGCGATGCCCTCAGTGGTTATCCCGACTTTCGGCGCGTCGTTGAAGTGAATGGTCAGTATCAAATTGCCAACGCGCGAATTGCCAGATTGCATCGATACAACGTGGGCACCATCGTCGCCGACGGGTCAATCGGCGTGCGATTTTTGCGCGGCGGACGCCTTGGATCGGTCGAGGAAACTTTCATTGCGCGGATGAAAGCGGGAGATCGTTTCCTGTTTGCCGGTCGTACCGTGGAACTGGTGCGGGTGCGCGACATGACCGCCTGGGTGAAATTGGTCAAGGGCCAGCGCGGAGAGGTACCACGCTGGATGGGCGGACGCATGTCGCTGTCAAACGAGCTTGGGCCGTGGCTGCAAAAGGCGTTGGCTGACGCCGAACCGAGGGAACGCGAGCTTCAAGCCCTGGCGCCCGTGTTAGACACGCAGCGCGAGCGCTCCGCCGTGCCTGAATCCGAACAACTTTTGGTCGAACAGCTGCGTGTGCGCGGCAACTCTCTGCTGTTCGTCTATCCGTTCGCAGGTCGGCGCGTGCATGAAGGAATGGCGGCACTGCTGGCGTTGCGGATCAGTCGACTGCAACCAGTGACGATTGCGTTCGGCGTCAACGACCATGGTTTCATGCTGTCGGCGCGCTCGCTTGCCGATTTCGACGAGCCAGACCTGCGCAATCTTCTGGTCATCGAAAACCTGCGTGACGATCTATTGGCGAGCATCGCCAGCGGCGAACTGGCGCGACGCCAGTTTCGCGAAGTCGCGCGCGTTGCTGGACTTGTGTTCGCGAGTCATCCGGGCGCGGACCGTTCGGTGCGACATCTTCAGGCTGGCACAGGGCTGATCCACGATGTACTCGCTGCGCACGAACCCGACCACATTCTGTTGCAGCAGGCAACCGATGAAGTTCTGGAGAACACCTTCGATTTCGCGGCGCTCGAATCGACCATGCAGCGCTGTGCCCGCGTGGACCTGCTGGTCAAAACTCCAAAAAAACTCACGCCATTCGCGTTCCCGCTCTGGGCGGAATCGATTCGCGGCGGCCTTTCCAGCGAAGACTGGCAAACGCGCGTGCGACGGATCGCCGAGCAACTGGACGAGGTGCGCGGATGATGACGCACGCAATCGAACTCGCTCGCGAGTTTGTGCTGCTCGATGCGCGACGCGCGATGGTCTGGCCGCGTAAAAGCTCGCTGCTGATAGCTGACCTGCACCTCGGCAAGGCCAGCTTGATGCGCCAGGCGGGTGCGGCGCTACCGCGCGGCACGACGACGGGTGACCTTGAGCGATTGTCTGAACTGATTGAAGCCCATCAACCAGAACACTTGCTGGTGCTGGGTGACCTCACTCACGGCGCGGAAACGCTCAATGCGCCGTGGCTGCGAAGGTTTGTGGAGTGGCGGCGCGCACATGCTTCTCTGGCGATCACCCTGGTCGCCGGAAATCACGATCGCCACATGGTCTTGCCCGAACTCGACATCGACGTGGTTCCACATCTCGACATCGCGCCGTTCCATTTGTCTCACGCACCGGCAACGCATGCGCGACTCCATGTGCTCGCGGGGCATCTGCATCCCGCCGCGCGATTCCGCGATGGCCGCATCGCGCAGCGCTGGCCGGCATTCTGGGTTGGCGAGCGCCGTAGCGTGCTGCCGGCGTTTGGAACGTTGACCGGCTTGGCTCCCCTTTCAGCAGAGCCAGCAGATAGCGTCTATGCGGTCACGCCGGGGGGCATCTTGGCGTTGTAGGTTCGCAAAACCGCCAAACCGACGGCCTGGAATCTCCTCTTGCGTCGCTTGGTCAAAGGCGGCGTCATACTTCTTCAACCTCCGTGCGCTTGCTGCGACGGATCAGCCAGCCGACGCCGCGAAGGTCGGAAATGCCAACCAGTGCGCGATTGAGATTGTTGTACTTGGAAATGCCGGCACCGCGTTCGCGGTGATTGACCGGGACACTTTTCACTTTCCAGCCGGCGCGTTGCATCAGCGCGGGCAGGTAGCGGTGCATATGATCGAAATACGGCAGGTCAAGGAAAGCTTCGCGTTCGAATAGTTTGGTGCCGCAACCCGTGTCGGGTGTTTCATCACGCAAAATGCCGCTGCGTAGCGCGTTGGCGAAACGTGAGGCATAGCGTTTGCTCGCGGTGTCTTTACGGTTGATGCGCCAGCCGGCAAACAACTTCATGTCGGCCGAAGCTTGATCGCGTTCTAATACCAACTTCGGAATATCGGCGGGATCGTTCTGTCCATCGCCATCCAGCGTCGCGATCCACTTTGCTCGCGCGGCCTTGGCACCGTTTCGAATGGCCGTGCTCTGCCCACATTGCGACAGATGCCGAATCACGCGAAGTTCGGGCGTAGTCGGCTTCAATCCGCTGAGCATGGCGACGGTGTCGTCCCGGCTGAAGTCGTCGACATATACGATCTCGAACGGCCAGCGGCCGCGCAAGGCGCCGACGATCTCGGTGATCAACGGCGCGACGTTGTCGCGTTCGTTGTGCACGGGCACGACGACGGAAATTTCGGGAACGTTACTTGTCGTTTCTTCGGGCATCGCTGCGGCTACTTGATGCGCGCCAGGATGCCGTCGAGTTCGTCGAGGCTGTGGTAATGGATGACCAGCTTGCCCTTGCCGCCGCGGCCATGCGCGAGCGAAACGCGCGTCGCCAGCTTCGTGGCCAGATCGTGCTCGAGCGCGCTGATGTTTGGATCGCGGGCACCGCTGGATATTGATTTGGCGCCGCTCGTGCCACCGGTGTCTCGCGCGGCTGCTTCGAGTTGGCGCACCGACCAGTCGTTTTTGACCGCGTCGCGAGCGAGCGAGACGGCGCGTGCGGGAGAAAGCGTAAGCAGGGCGCGCGCATGGCCCATGTCGAGCTGGCCCTTGTCGAGCATCTGGCGGATCTCGTCGGGAAGTTCGAGCAGCCGCAACAAGTTGGACACCGATGCGCGCGACCGACCGACCGCGTCAGCTGCCTGCTGATGGGTAAGACTGAACTCTTCGATCAAGCGCTCGATTGCCTGCGCTTCTTCCAGCGGCGAGAGGTCTTCGCGCTGTATGTTTTCGATCAGCGCCATCGCGACGACCGCTTGATCGGCGACTTCCTTGATCAGCGCCGGCATTTCGCCGAGGCCGGCCAGTTGCGCCGCACGCCAACGACGCTCGCCGGCGATCAATTCGTAGCGATCGTCGCCAATGGCGCGCACCACGACTGGCTGGATCAGGCCCTGCGATTTTATCGATGCGGCCAGTTCCTCCAGTTTGTCAGCGTCAAAGGTGTGGCGCGGCT
>JAYUYW010000210.1:0-5095 GCA_043752325.1 Rhodanobacteraceae bacterium
CCGTAGCAAATGCCGAAGTAAGGCACCTTGTTCTCGCGTGCATATTGCGCCGCGCCGATCTTGCCTTCGAAACCGCGCTTGCCGAAGCCGCCCGGAACCAGGATCGCATCGGCATCAGCCAATACCGCTGCCGCGCCGTTGCGTTCGATGTCCTCGGATTCGACCCAATGCAAATTCACCCGCGTCTCACGCTTGATGCCGCCGTGTCGCAGCGCTTCACCGAGTGACTTGTAGGCGTCCTTGTGCTCGACGTATTTGCCGACGATGACGATATCGACTTCGCCTTTCGGATGTTCGACTGCATCGACCGTGCGTTGCCATTCGGCCAGGTCGGCGGGCTTTGCATTCAACTGCAGGCGGTCCACGACCAGCTGGTCGAGGCCCTGTGCATGCAGGCTGAAAGGCAGTTTGTAGATGACATCGACATCTTCTGCACTGATCACGGCACGCTCGGGCACGTTGGTGAACAAGGCGATCTTGCGTCGATCGGCCGCGGGCAATGGTTCTTCGCTGCGACAGATCAAAATATCGGCCTGGATACCAATCGAACGCAGCTCCTTCACCGAATGTTGGGTCGGCTTGGTCTTGATTTCACCGGCCGCCTTGATGAACGGCACGAGGGTGAGATGCACGAACAGGCAATGCTCGGGACCCTGCTCAATACGGATCTGACGAATTGCTTCGAGGAACGGGAGCGATTCGATATCGCCGACGGTGCCGCCGATCTCGACAAGCGCCACGTCGTAACCACGCGTCGCCGCAAATACGCGATGCTTGATTTCGTCGGTGATGTGCGGGATCACCTGCACAGTCGCGCCGAGGTAGTCGCCACGGCGTTCTTTGGCGATCACGGTCTCATAAATCTTGCCCGTAGTGACGGAGTTGCGGCCGGTCAGACGAGTCCGGATAAAGCGCTCGTAATGCCCCAGGTCGAGATCCGTTTCGGCACCATCGTCGGTGACGTAGACCTCGCCGTGCTGGAAAGGGCTCATCGTGCCCGGATCGACGTTGATATACGGATCCAGCTTCATCATCGTCACGCGCAAGCCGCGCGCTTCGAGGATGGCGGCCAGCGACGCCGCGGCAATGCCCTTGCCGAGCGAGGACACCACGCCTCCAGTGACGAAAATCAGGGGAGTCATGCAAAGTCATCCGCAGGAAAACGTCATTCTACCGACAGACGGCGGCGGCGGCGAGCCAAAGCGATCACAACACCTTGGCAATGTGATTACGGCCCTTTACATTTCGGCTATGCTGCATTTCGACGGACATACCCGTTTTTGCTGGTCCTGCATGCCTGACGCCGACGTACGACCACGCATCCTGGCCATCGTGGGAACACGCCCGGAATGCCTGAAACTGGCAAGCCCGGTGCGAGCACTCCGGCAGCGGCGGGAGTTCGAAGTGATTTTGCTTGGCAGCGGCCAGCACGCCGGCATGGTGTCGCAAACCGGCCAACAAATCGGTCTTCCGGTCGACGTTGCGTTGCCACCGCTACTCGGGACATCGCTGACCCGAAACGTCGCGACGCTGCGCCAGCGAATGGGCGGGGTCATACGCGAACGCAACATCGACTACGTCATCGTGCAGGGTGACACCGCGACCGCGTACGCCGGTGCGTTGGCTGCGCGTGATCTTGGATTGCCGTTGGGACACGTCGAAGCCGGACTGCGTAGCCCGAGCGTGCACGATCCGTTCCCAGAGGAATGGTTTCGGCGTCGGATTTCGAGAATTGCGAGCAGCCATTTCGCGCCGACAAGGATTGCTGCAGACAACCTGCGTCGCGAAGGCGTCTCCGAATCCACGATCCACCAAACGGGCAACACGATCATCGACCTGTTGCGCATGGCAGTCGAAGCGGCACCGACACAACAACTCTATTTCCTGCCGCCCTGCGATGACTTCGTGGTGCTTACCCTGCACCGTCGCAACAACCAGGGCGCCGTGACGAAGACGCTTTGCGAATCATTGCTCGATCTGCTCGACCGCCATCCAACGCTGGGCGTGATCTGTCCGCTGCATCCCAACCCGGCCGCGAGTGAACCGATTCGCCAAGTACTGGGTGGCCATCGTCGCGTTTCCCTGACGCCGCCACTGGACTACTTTCGCTTCATCGCGTCGCTGGCGCGTGCGCGTCTCGCGATCAGCGATTCCGGCGGCTTGCAGGAAGAGACGCCCTATCTCGGCACGCCTCTGATCATCACCCGCGCAGGTACCGAACGTCCGGAGGCCTTGCTGAGCGGTCGTCACATGTTGTTGCCACAGGGCGACGGTTTGGTCGATGCGGTCGACTCAATTCTTGCGCGACCAAGGCCATCGCCGTGCGGCTTCGATGCCGATGCACCGTATGGCGATGGTCATGCCGGCGAGCGCATTGCCATGCAGATCCAATCCGAGCTTTTCCCTGTGAGGCCGCGCGGTCTATCCCCGTCTCAGATTTCTTCTCTGGCCTGATCGATGACCGAGAATTCCACCTCAATCGCACCCGAAAATCACGCCGCCATTCGCGCCGCCTCGCAACGCCTGCGCGACTGGCTGCTGCAAGGTCCGGCGCAATTGCGCAACGGTGCCCAAACCGGTGCCGTCGCCGGTTCGCTTGACGAGTTTGGTCGCGCCAAGTACGCCTACGCGGAAATCACCGGCTACTATCTGCACTGGCTGGCCGAACTCGCCTCCGAGAAAATCGATTCGCGTGTAGCGACTGCTGCTCAGGCAGCGCTGGACTGGTTCTGTAGCGCATGCGTTGAAACGGGTCTTCCGGCAACCCGTATTGCCCAGTTCGACGACAGCCCGGACTGGCGCAATGATGCCCAGTTTTGTTTCGACCTCGGCATGCTGAGCAACGGCGTGGTCAGCGCCTTGCAGGAAGGGCTAGCACGCGATGTCAAACAGCACGACGCGGTGCTTGATTCGCTCAATCACGTGATTGCCGGTTTGGACAAGCATGCTGGACCGGATGGCCTGCAGGCGGCACTGCCGCTGTCCGTTCATGAACTGCCCGAGCGCTGGTCAACGCGTGGCGGCGCATTCCTCGCCAAACCTGCGGTGCGCATTCTGCACAGCGCGCGCTTGCGGCCGTTGCCGGACGAGCTCGACCACGCCTGCCAGCGCGAGATCGAGCGCTGCACCGCGATCTCGGCACTCGCCGAGCGCCCTTCCCTGCTGCATCCGTTGCTGTATGCCGCCGAAGGGTTGGCTTGGGCTGCACCCGAACGCGCCGCCGACATCGCCGCGATGCTCAATCACGGACTCGACCTTGCGGACGCCGATGGCCGATTGCCCGAAGACGCGGAAGGCGATACCGGACCGCGGAATGATGTCGCTGCGCAGGCTTTGCGACTGGGCGTGTGGCTGCGTGTGCATGCGCCTGAGCACGCGCCCGACCCGCCCGTGATGGAACGGCTCGCCGCCTTGGTCGCAAGCGAAATTCGTGCCGACGGCTCAATTCCGTTTCGGCCGCACGGCGGCGCAGGCGATACCAACATATGGTGCGCCTTGTTCGCCGAACAGGCTTTGCGCTGGTGGCTGGACTTGCAGGATGGCAGCGCCACGGCGCGCGCAGAGTTCCTGGTGTGAGTGGCGCTGCCGGTCGTCCGTGGTGGTTGGGTCCGCGCATGTGGCTGCACTACGGCGCGTTGTTCCTTGCGTTGCGACTGTCGCCATTGCTGTCTCGCCTGCAACGTCAATTACGACCATCGCCCAGTGCGGCGATACCCGTCGGTGTCAGCCTCATCATTCCTGAACGTGGCACACCGGATCTGCTCGCCGAAACGTTGCTCGCCGCGAAAGGGGCATTGCAGCTGGTGGACGAGCCGAACCAACTGATTGTCGTGGTCAATGGCGCACCGGAGGCCGACTACGCCGAACTGGTGCGATTGCATGCCGATGTGGAATGGATATTTGAATCCGCGGCGCTGGGCTATAACGGCGCCGTCGCGCGTGGTCTTGAAGCGGCACGGCATGGATGGACTTACCTGCTCAACAGTGACATGCGACTGCACCTGCGCGCCTTGGTTGAACTATTGCCAAATCGCTCGAGCAACACGTTCTCGCTGACCTCGCAGATTTTCTTTGCCGACCCGGAACGGCGCCGCGAGGAAACCGGGCTCAGCGACTTCATCGTCAACGCCGACACACCGGAAGTCTACGAACGCGTGCCGATCGACGACATCGTGCTGCCATGCCTTTATCCGGGCGGCGGCTCGTCTCTGATGCGCACGGACGTACTGCGGCGCTACGTCGCCGACAGCCGAGACTATCACCCGTTTTACTGGGAAGACGCCGATTGGGGCGTGCAGGCATGGCGCGACGGCTGGACCGTGTTGTTCTGTCCGCGCTCGCACGCTTGGCATCACCATCGCGCAACGGTAGTCCGCTACTATGAAGCCGGCGAGATTGATCGCATCGTTCGACGCAACGCCTTCCTGTTCGACCTGCGCCATTCGTGGACTGGACGAAGTATCGACAGCATCATGGCGGACATCGCAGCGTTCGATAGCGTGACTCAGCGCGAGCTGACTGGCAACGGGCTCGCATTGCGCGTGCTGCGATCGCGCGCGGCAGCGCTGCGTGCCCGCCGCCATGGCATCGATTACGCGCATCTGGAGAAATTGTTTCCGACGCGGCCACCGAATCGCGCCAAGCCGGTGGTTCTGCTGGTATCGCCGTTCGCGCTGTTCCCGCCCAGCCACGGCGGAGCGCGCAGGGTGGCCGAACTGATATCGCGATTGCGCGACCGTTACGACTTCATTCTGCTCAGCGACGAGGCGTCGCTTCACGACGAGCATTCAAGCGAAGGCCTTGCCCAGTTCCGTGCAGTCGATCTGCTCGAAGGTCGAGGCGATCTGATCGGCGATGGTCCGCTGAGGTTCCGTGAGCGCATGAAGCGGCACGCATGGCCGCGCCTGATCTCGACATTGCAACAACGGATCAAGAATTTTCGACCCGATCTGGTCCAGATCGAATTCATGGAGCTGGCACGGTTGATCGAAAATCGCCTGGATGCCGTGCCGTGGACGTTGTCGCTGCACGACGTCATGATCGGCGTTGATGGCGGCGAAACCGATTCGGAACAACAGGAACTGATCTCTCGCTA
>JAYUYW010000211.1:0-12374 GCA_043752325.1 Rhodanobacteraceae bacterium
GGATCGGCTATCGAATTGTTGGCCGGCATCCCATCCATCATCTACGGCATGTGGGGCCTGTTCGTGCTGGTGCCGATGATGACCGAGCACGTAACCCCGTGGCTCAACGACAATCTCGGCACCCTGCCCTTGATCGGCCCGCTGTTTCGCGGTCCGCCGCTGGGTATCGGCATGCTGACTGCTGGCCTGGTGCTGGCGATCATGGTAATCCCGTTCATCGCTTCGATCATGCGCGAGGTGTTCCTCACCGTTCCGTCGCGCTTGAAGGAATCGGCGTATGCGCTGGGTTCCACGCGCTGGGAAGTGGTTCGCGACGTGGTCGTGCCGTACACCCGCACGGCGACGGTCGGCGGAATCTTCCTCGGGCTCGGACGCGCGCTGGGTGAAACGATGGCGGTCGCATTCGTCGTCGGCAACACAGTGCGCTTTTCGCCATCCTTGCTCGAACCCGGAACCACCATCGCAGCATTGATCGCGAATGATTTCGCAGAAGCCACCGAAACCTATCGGTCGGCCTTGCTGCTGCTTGGCTTCGTCTTGTTCATGGTTACCTTTGTCGTGCTTGCCGCTGCCCGGCTGATGTTGAGCCGACTCGCTCGAAAGGAAGGCAGCTGATGAATCCGCCGTTATTCGTGATGACCGATGCCGACCTGGTCGCCCAACGACTCTACCGCCGTCGCACAATCAGGAACGCGATCTCGATGGTGCTGGGCTGTGCGGCGGCGGTTTTCGGCCTGGTCTTCCTGTTCTGGATTTTGTGGACCACCTTGTCGAAAGGATTGAGCGGCATCAATGTTGCGCTGTTTACCCAGTCGACGCCGCCGCCGCAAACCGAAGGCGGGCTTGCCAATGCGTTGTTCGGCAGCCTGGTGATGTGCGGGCTGGCGATCCTGATCGGCACACCACTCGGCATCGCTGCCGGTACCTGGCTGGCCGAATACGCCGGTGCGCGCAAGCTGGGTACGGTGGTCCGTTTCGTCAACGACATCCTTCTGTCGGCACCGTCCATCGTGCTTGGGTTGTTCGTCTATACCGTAGTAGTGGCGCAAATGGGCATTGGCTTCTCGGCGATCGCAGGTGCGATCGCGCTCGCGTTCATCGTGCTGCCGGTGGTCGTGCGCACGACTGACGAAATGCTGCGCCTCGTTCCCGGCCAGATGCGCGAAGCGGCGTTGTCGCTCGGCGTGCCGCACTGGAAGGTGATCGTGCAGGTACTCTATCGCAGTGCGTCGGGCGGTATCCTGACCGGCATCCTGCTCGCCCTCGCCCGCATCAGTGGCGAGACTGCGCCGCTGCTGTTTACGGCGTTCGGCAACCAGTACTGGAGCACCAGGTTGACCGAGCCGATGGCCAGCGTGCCGGTGGTGATGTACCAGTACGCGGGCAGCCCCTACGAATCCTGGCAGGAGTTGGCCTGGGCCGGCGCGCTGGTGCTGACGACGTTCGTGTTGCTGACCAGCCTGGTCGCACGCGCCATCATCCTTCGGAAAAAAATCCGTCATGACTGATATCAACAACGCCCCCGCCGTGACGATGGCGCAGGCCGCGCAGCCCATCCCGTCGCAAGCGCAGCCGAAGATGGCGGCGCGCCACCTCGATTTCCACTACGACGAATTCCGTGCGTTGAAGGACGTCAACCTCGATATCGCGGAGAAAAAAGTCACGGCACTTATTGGGCCTTCCGGTTGCGGCAAGTCGACCCTGCTACGCGTCTTCAACCGCATCTATTCGATCTATCCCAAGCAGGTGGCCAGCGGTGAAGTGACCTTGGACGACGTCAACATCCTCGACCCGAAGTATTCGTTGAACCGGCTGCGCAGCAAGGTTGGCATGGTGTTTCAGAAACCGGTTCCGTTCCCGATGTCGATCTACGAAAACGTCAGCTATGCGATCCGCCACTACGAGAAACTGTCGCGATCGGACATGGACGACCGCGTTGAAGAGGCGCTGGCCCAGGGCGCACTGTGGGGCGAGGTCAAGGACAAGCTCAAGCAAAGTGCGCTGGGTCTTTCCGGTGGTCAGCAACAGCGTTTGTGCATTGCTCGCGCGGTTGCGCTAAAGCCCGACGTTTTGCTGCTCGACGAGCCCACCTCGGCGCTGGATCCGATTGCGACCGGAAAGATCGAACAACTGGTGTCAGAGCTGAAAGAGCACTACACCATCGCCATCGTCACACACAACATGCAGCAGGCTGCGCGCGTTTCCGACTTCACTGCCTTCATGTACCTTGGCGAGATGGTCGAGTTTGGCGAAACCGCGAAGATTTTCACCAAGCCGGTCAAGAAGCAGACCGAGGATTACATCACTGGCCGTTTCGGCTGAGAACGCGGCACTTTTCGCGCCGCCGTCGATTGAAACCAGCTACAGGACCTTGGCATGAACTCCTCCCACACCGATCACATCGTCAAGAGTTACGACAACGAACTGAACCGGCTCACCGGCGAGATCGTGCGCATGGGCGACCTCGCCGTCGCCCAATTGGAAAGCGCGATCCACGCCTTGAGCGCCCGCGACACTGAAGCGGCGACTGCCGTTATCAGTGGCGATGCGGCCATCGACGCGCTGGAACTGGAAGTCGGGCGCGATGCTCTGCAACTGCTGGTGGCGCGCGCACCAATGGCGCGCGACCTGCGCGAAGTGATTGCGGCGCTGCGCATTTCATCCGATATCGAACGCATTGGCGACTACGCGTCGAACGTGGCCAAGCGCTCGCGCATCCTCAACCAGAACGATCCAGTCAAACTTGCCTCTGCCCTGCCCCTGCTAGCAGACCTTGCCGGCGAACTGGTCAGCGAGGTACTAGCGGCCTACCGCGACCGTGATGCCGACCGCGCCCTGGTGGTCTGGACCCGCGACGAGCAGCTCGACGATCTCTACACCGGCCTGTTCCGCGAACTCCTCACCTACATGATGGAAGACCCCCGCACGATCACGCCCTGCACGCATTTGCTGTTCATGGCGAAGAACATCGAACGCATTGGCGACCACGCCACCAACATCGCCGAGAATATCTATTTCCTGGTCCACGGCGAAGCGATTCCGCAGACGCGGCGCAAGGGTGAAGGCGTATACGACACGCCGGCCCAGTAAACCGTGCTGTGTCGCTTCGGATTGATCGCGGAATCGAATCCGCGAACTCAAGCGCGATCAGTTGTTCAAAGGAAACACATCCGCATCCGGTTTCACGTCGCCAATTACGTCGACTCCAGCAGGCGGTTTGAACGCAAAGGTGCTGGCCGGCAATGAGGGATTGCGCTGCCAATTGCTGAATCTGATCTCGGTGTTGTTGCCGAGTTGATCCTTGAAGTGCATTCGGGCAAGACCCTGCGCATCGAAACCGAGTTCGGCGTACTCGAAATCGGGTTCCTTGGCTTTTGACACCAGCTTCAGCCAGTGCAGGCTATCCCGTGCGCCCGCTTCGCTGGTCGTGAATTCGCGATCCATACGACCAAGATCGGTTAACACGCTGAGCGGACTATGAGCTTCCTCAGAGCTCTGGTTTCGCACGCTGACTTGTTCGAGATCAGGATCGTAGATCCAGACCTTCGCTCCGTCGGCGACGATCAACTGCTCGAACGGTGTCTTCGCTTCCCAACGGAAGCGATTGGGTGCCGACAGCGCCAAGCTCCCGCCTGTCTCGTCAGTCTTCTTGCCGTTGGCCGTGGTGACCACCTGTTTGAAATCCGCCGACACCGATTGCAGGTTGTTCGAGAACGCCTGCATGCGCTGTCGCGCGTTCGCTGGCGTATCGGCGGCGTTCGCAAGCAGCGGTGAAAACAGCAGTGACAGGATCAATGTGCGCATCATCGGTACATTCCAGCAAGGAAGGGTGGCGGCATCGAAAATTACACAGCGCGACATTGGAGTGAATCAACGCGCCCAAGTTCACCGCGTCGTGTTCAGTCTCGCGGCGGAGGCGGCGCGAGGACGCTGCGGCTGCCGTTGTGCTCAGGCCCGCTGACTACGCCATCGGCTTCCATTTGTTCGATAAGCCGCGCGGCGCGGTTGTAACCAATCCGCAGATGACGCTGAACACCCGAGATCGATGCGCGACGCGTTTCGGTCACGATGCGCACGGCACGGTCGTACAGCGCGGCTTCTTCGCCGCCCTCGGTGTCGGACACGTCCATCGGCAATCCTATATCGCTGATAACGCGGCCATCCTCCATCGACTGCACTTCTTCAAGCACGCCACTGATGTAGTTCGGCGTGCCCTGCGCACGCAGCCATTCGACGACTTTGTGAACTTCGTGGTCATCGACGAAGGCGCCGTGGACGCGTTCAGGCGACGCCGTTCCGGGCGGCAAATACAGCATGTCGCCATGACCGAGCAACGCTTCCGCGCCGGACTGATCGAGAATGGTGCGCGAGTCGATCTTGCTGGATACCTGGAAAGCGATGCGGGTCGGGATGTTGGCCTTGATCAGGCCAGTGATCACGTCCACCGATGGCCGCTGCGTCGCCAGAATCAGGTGCACGCCGGCAGCACGCGCCTTCTGCGCGAGGCGTGCAATCAGTTCTTCGACCTTCTTGCCGACGATCATCATCATGTCGGCGAACTCGTCGATGATGACGACGATGTAGGGCAACGTCTGCAACGGCTCGGCACGCATTTGCGGTTGCGATGCATCGGGGCGGAAAAGTGGATCGAGCAGCGGCTGGCCTCGCGCTTCCTCGTCCTTCACCTTCTTGTTGAACCCGGCCAGATTGCGCACACCAACGGCTGCCATGAGCTTGTAACGTCGCTCCATTTCGGCGACGCACCAACGTAGCGCATTGGCCGCTTCCTTCATGTCCGTGACGACTGGCGCAAGAAGATGCGGAATGCCCTGGTAGACGGAAAGCTCCAGCATTTTCGGATCGATCATGATCATCCGAACATCGGCGGCCGTCGCCTTGTAGAGCAGGCTCAGCACCATCGCATTCAGCGCCACCGACTTACCCGAACCGGTAGTGCCGGCGACCAGCAGATGCGGCATTTTCTGCAGATCAACGACATGCGCGCGACCGCCTATGTCCTTGCCGAGAGCGAGCGCTAGCGGCGACTTGATTGCGTCGTACTTGTCCGAACGAAGGATTTCCGAGAGATATACGATCTCGCGATTGACGTTCGGAATCTCGATGCCGATCACCGACTTGCCCGGAATCACGTCGACCACGCGCACGCTCATCACCGACAGGCCGCGCGCGATGTCCTTGTCGAGGCTGGAAAACTGGCTGCCCTTGATGCCGGCAGCTGGTTGCATCTCGAAACGGGTGACGACCGGGCCTGGGAACACGCCCACCACTTGGGCTTCGATACGAAAGTCGCGCAGCTTCAGTTCCAGCTGGCGCGACAGGGCTTCCAACGTTTCGTCCGAGTAACCTTTGGCCTGTGGTTTGGGATCGTCGAGCAGGGCCAGCGGCGGCAATTCGCCATCCTTCGCGGCACCGATGAAAAGCGGAATCTGGTTTTCCTTCTGCGCGCGCTGGCTGCGTTCGACCGGCATCGGCTGCGGTTCGATCTTGATCGGTTCGCGCTTGGACTGTCGTGCCGTATCGACCTTGCGCACTCCTTCGCGCTCGTTGCGCGCGCTGCGTGCGGCGAAGATGTCGTCAGCCGCGATGCGGGCTTCGCCAATCCTGCCGAAGCTGCGCAGGATGAAACCGCCGATTGAATCCATCAGTCGGAACCACGAAAGGCCGGTCGCCAAAGTAATCGCGATCAGGAAAAGCGCGAACAACAGCATGTTGGCACCGATCAATCCAGCAGCGTGGGCTGAACCACCACCAATCAATTCTCCGAGTATGCCGCCGGTACCGCCGGGAAGAATCGTCGGTTCGCCGAAGTTTAGGTGACACAAACCGGTGCCGGCCACGAACAAAAGAAATCCGCCGACCAGGCGAAACGAAGGGTCAAGCTGCGAGCCTTCGGTCGTTGTCACGGCGCTACCGCGCAGCACCCGTGCGCCGCAGGCCAGCAGCATTACGGGGAACAGCCATGCGCAGTAGCCAGAAAAATAATACAGCAGGTCGGCGAACCAGGCGCCAAGTTGTCCGCCGAAGTTCGCGATCTTGCCCGGCTGGCCCGAATGTGACCAACCCGGGTCCTGCGGGCTGTAGCTGATCAGGCACAGCAGCAAGTAGACCGCCAATGGCAGCAACAACAGGAAACCGGCCTCGCGCAAAACGCGATGCCGCCGCTCATTTCGCGCGGGCGCGGACTTGGCGGCCGTGGATCGACTGTTGCGCGGGCTTTCGCGTGCTGCGGGTCGTGTCGCCATGGATGCCTTCAAGGCCGGATTCAGGCGAGCCGTTCGAGGCGCGAATGCCGGCAAGTTACAGGATTGCGCAACGAATCGCCGTTGCGCGGACAGCGGCGATCCTAACCCGGATCGCCGCTGTCACTCAGGCCATCGCCTGCAACGCGGGATGGGTAATCCGGCCCGCGTCGACGTTGATGCCGGCAGCGAGCGATGGATGGCTGCGCCATTCGTTGCCCGCAGCCAGGCGAATAACGTACGGCAGGATCGCGGCGGAAATCGCCTGCGACGATGTCTGCGGAACCGCGCCAGGCATGTTGGTGACGCAGAAATGGGTGACCCCGTCGACCTTGTAGGTCGGCTCAGCCCACGTGGTGGGGCGCGAGGTTTCAAAGCAACCACCCTGATCAATGGAGATGTCGGCCAGCACGCTGCCCGGCTCCATCGACTTGACCATTTCCGCGGTCATTACGCGCGGCGCTTTTGCGCTGGGGATCAGCACGGCACCGACGACGAGATCAGCGTTGCGAATTTCGCGTGTAATCGTTTCCTGGTACGGATAAAGCGCGGTCACGTTGGCGCCGAGCGCCATCATCTGGGCGAGGCGATCGGGGCGCATATCGAAGACGACCACGTTGGCACCGCCAGCGGCAGCGAGTTGCGCGGAATTGCTGCCCGCCGCACCGGCGCCAAACACGACGACCTTGCCGCGCTCTGTTGCGGGCAAACCGCCAAGCAACTTGCCCTTGCCGCCAGCAGGCTGGTGCAGCAACTGCGTACCGATCTGCACGGCGATGCGGCCGGCGATGATCGACATCGGTGCCAGCAGCGGCAGCGAGCCATCCGACTCCTGTACCGATTCGAAGGCGATACCTGTGAGGCCGATGTCGAGCAGGCGCTGAGTCAGTTTGGGCTCGGCAGCGAGATGCAGGTAGCAAAACAGCAGATGGTCGTTGCGCAGCCGAGTCAGGTCACCCTCGATGGGCTCCTTCACCTTCACGATCAACTCGCCGGCTTCGTAAAGCGCATCGGCATCGGCGGAAATGTTCACTCCGACGGCAGTGAAGTCGTCGTCAGTAAATCCACTCTTGATGCCGGCTCCGGCCTGCAAGAAAACTTCGTGGCCATGCCGGACCAGGTCGGCGCACGCAGCAGGCACGAGGGCGACGCGGCCTTCGAGGGTCTTGGTTTCAGACGGGATACCGATACGCATGGTGTTTCCTCGGCGAGTGGAAGGGGCTGATGGCGAATGCTGATGAATGCTGTAAACCTTGAATCCTGCGGCGCTGCCCCCCATTCTCGCGGATTGAAACGAAGTCGCACCGTGCCACCACGGCCTCGATGCGGTCAACGGCGAAATCAAAAAACCACTTTCACTTCAATCACTTGGGAACGACGCTTCGTTACCCAGCGCAGGCCTGCAAACGGCTGGGATTATACATGAGCACTTCCAAGCACTCGCGACTGATCATCCTCGGCTCCGGTCCGGCCGGCTACACGGCAGCGGTTTACGCGGCACGCGCCAACCTGAAACCGACGATGATCACCGGCTTCGCCCAGGGCGGTCAGTTGATGACGACCACCGATGTCGACAACTGGCCCGGCGATGTACACGGCTTGCAAGGTCCGGACCTGATGAAGCGCATGGCTGAGCATGCCCAGCGCTTCGAAACTGAAATGGTGTTTGACCACATCCACAGTATCGACCTGTCGCAAAAGCCCATCCGCATGAAGGGCGACAGTGGCGAATACAGTTGCGACGCGCTGATCATCACGACCGGTGCGACGGCGAAATACCTCGGCATCGAGTCGGAAGAAAAATTCAAGGGCCAAGGCGTGTCAGCCTGCGCCACCTGCGATGGATTTTTCTTCCGCGACCAGGATGTCGCCGTCATCGGCGGCGGCAATACGGCGGTTGAGGAGGCGCTATATCTCTCCAACATCTGCCGCAAGGTGACCTTGGTCCATCGTCGGGACAAACTGCGCTCGGAAAAAATCATGCAGGACAAACTGTTCGCCAAGGAACGCGAAGGCAAGATCGAAATCATCTGGAACGCGACGGTTGACGAAGTGCTCGGTGACGACACCGGCGTCACCGGCGTGCGCGTCGCCAGCACGGTTGACGACAGCATGCGCGACATCGAAGTGACTGGCATGTTCGTCGCGATCGGGCATACGCCGAATACCGGCATTTTCGATGGCCAGCTTGACATGAAGGGCGGCTACATCATCATCAAGAGTGGCTTGGACGGCGGCGCGACCGCGACCAGCGTGCCCGGCGTCTTTGCTGCTGGGGACGTCGCAGACCAGGTCTATCGCCAAGCGGTCACCTCGGCTGGCTTCGGCTGCATGGCGGCGCTTGATGCGGAAAAGTTTCTGGTTCAATAGCGACTCGCGCGAGGCGACGTGAGCGACCCAATGATTGGCGTTCCCTTGCGCTTGCAGATCCATCAACGAATCGGCGAGATTCCGGCCACGCACTGGGACACGTTGGTTCCCGATAGCAATCCGTTTCTTTCACACGCATTCCTTGACGCACTCGAAACGGAGCACTGCCTGCGCAGCGACTACGGCTGGACGCCGCATCACTTGAGCCTGCACGCAGGCGATGAGCTGATCGGCGCGGTTCCGCTGTATCTGAAAGGCAACTCGCACGGCGAATTCGTGTTCGACTGGGCCTGGGCGAACGCTTGGGAGCAAGCGGGGCAGTCCTACTATCCGAAGCTGCTGACGGCGATTCCTTACTCGCCAGTTACTGGTCCGCGCCTGCTGGTTGGCACGGATGGCGATTCGAGCTCGCGACGCGTTGCGCTCGCGCAGGCCCTGCGCGCGCACGTCGACAAACTCGGGCTGTCATCGCTGCACGCGAACTTCACCAATGCCGATGACGCCGCTGCACTCGCTGGCGATGGCTGGTTGCGACGCGAAGACACCCAGTTCCACTGGCGAAACCGCGACTGGCCCGACATCGAAGCATTCCTCGCTGCGTTGACCGCGAAAAAGCGCAAGAACATTCGCCAGGAACGCGCCAACGTTGCCAGTGCCGGCATTCGTTGCACGATGAAGCACGGCGACGAAATCGACGGGAACGATTGGAACGCGATACACGACCTCTACGTTTCGACGTTCGAGGATCACGGCAACCTGCCGGTGCTCACCGAAGGCTTCTTCCGTCGCCTCGCCCGGACGATGCCAAAGTGCGTCATCGTCTGCGAGTGTCGCCACGGCGATCAATTGGTCGCGATGGCGCTGTTCCTGCGCAGCGACGAGACCTTGTACGGGCGCTACTGGGGCGCACATGTCGACGTGCCAGGTCTGCATTTCGAAGCCTGTTATTACCAGGGTATAGACTACTGCTTGCGCCACGGGCTGGAGATGTTCGAGCCCGGCGCGCAGGGCGAACACAAGATCGCGCGTGGCTTCCTGCCGACTGTGACGCAGTCATTCCACTACCTGCGCGACGAGGGATTCCGGCAAGCCGTCGCGGACTATCTGCGACACGAAACCGTCTCGCGACGCGCCTATCGCGCCGATCTGATGCTACGTTCGCCCTATCGCAACGGCGTCGGCGAATGACAACGCGTCTGACGGTTCTCGATCCCTCAGGCATCGACGACTTTCCAGCGGTTGTAAAAGCGCTTGATTACCCGAATGGCTTGCTCGCGGCCGGCGGCGATCTGTCGGTCGAACGATTGCTGCTCGCCTATCGTCATGGCATTTTCCCGTGGTACTCCGAGGGCGAACCGATCCTGTGGTGGTCCCCCGATCCGCGCATGGTGTTTCGCACAAACCGCATGCACGTGCCGAGTCGTCTGGCAAGGCTGCTGCGCAAATGCACCTGGCAAGTTCGTGCGGACACTGCGTTCCGCGACGTGATGTGCGCTTGCGCCCAACCACGTCCCAACCAGCCGACGACGTGGATCAGCGACGACATGCTGGATGCCTACGGCGAACTGCACGATGTCGGCCACGCCCATTCAATCGAAGTGTTTGATGGCGAGGCCCTGATCGGCGGCATCTACGGCGTCGCCCTTGGCCGCATGTTCTTCGGCGAGTCGATGTTCGGCAAGGTCAGCGGCGCGTCGAAGGTTGCGTTGCTGGCGCTGAGTCATGCACTGGCAATGTGGCGTTGGCCGCTGTTGGATGCGCAGGTGCAATCGGATCATCTGGAATCTCTCGGCGCGAAGACCATCACGCGTGCCGAGTTCGTTGAAGAACTAGCCGGACTGGTCGAACAACAAGGTGCTACCGGATCGTGGACAACCCGGTTTCCGCTCATCGACGTCCGCCATCTCGGGGTTCGTTAGACATGCGCCGATTCTCGGTGCCGCCGCGCACGTGCGAGAATAAAACGCGTTCTCTTGTTGGCGAAACCTGATGGCCGGTTCCAGTTTCTTTGCTCTGTTCGACGATATCGCGACCTTGCTCGACGACATCTCGGTGATGACCAAGGTCGCTGTGAAGAAGACCGCCGGTGTGCTTGGCGACGACCTTGCCTTGAATGCGCAGCAGGTCAGCGGCGTTAGTGCCAACCGCGAATTGCCGGTGGTCTGGGCGGTCGCCAAAGGCTCCCTGATCAACAAGGCGATACTTGTACCAGCGGCTCTGCTGATCAGTGCGTTCGCACCGTGGGGCGTTACCGCGCTATTGATGATCGGCGGCGCATATCTTTGCTTTGAAGGCGTCGAAAAACTCGCCGAGCGCTGGCTGCACGACAAACACGACGATGACGCTCATGCACAACGGTTGCGGGCAATGACCGACGAATCTATAGATGTGGTAGCGATGGAAAAAGACAAGGTGAAAGGAGCGATCCGCACCGACTTCGTGCTCTCCGCCGAAATCATCGTGATATCGCTCGGGGTCGTTGCCGCCCAACCCTTTCTCAATCAAGTCATGGTGTTGGTGCTGATTGCGCTGGCAATGACGGTTGGTGTCTATGGCTTTGTCGCCGGTATCGTCAAGCTTGACGATGCCGGGCTCTATCTTGCGGAACGGCAGGATGTCGGCGTTCTCGGCAATCTGCTTCGCGCCATTGGCCGGGGCTTGGTCGTGTTCGCGCCCTGGTTGATGAAAGGGCTGTCCATCGTCGGCACCATCGCAATGTTTCTGGTCGGCGGCGGAATTCTGGTCCACGCAATCGAGCCGCTGCATCATTTTGTCGAAGCCGTTTCGCCGGCCGGCTTTCTCGGCAGCATCGTCGCCCAGGCCATCAATGCGATTGTCGGAATCATCACTGGCGCCATCGTGCTCGCCGCTGTGATCGTATTCCAGAAACTGCGCGGCAAGAAGTCCACCTGCTGAAACGAAAACGCCGGCCCAATGGCCGACGTTTTCATTCTGCAGATGCAGCCTTAGTGCCTAGAACGGAATGTCGTCGTCGTTGAAGCTGTCGTCGTTTTGCGGTGCACCTTGCCGATTCGGAGCGTTCGATCCCGAGCTACGGGTCGCGCCACTACCTCCGCTGCCGCCACGCGTCGAAGCGCCACCTTCGCTGCGATAGCCAACGCCACCACCACCGCCTTCTCCACCGCCGGCGACGCCGCCAAGCATCTGCATTTCATTGGCGACGATGTCGGTGCTGTAGCGCTCGATGCCTTCCTTGTCGGTGTACTTGTTGGTGCGCAGCGAACCTTCGATGTAGACCTGGCGGCCTTTCTTCAGGTACTCGCCGGCGATCTCGCCTAGCTTGCCGAACAGCACCACACGGTGCCATTCCGTGCGTTCCTGGTTCTCACCGGTCTGCTTATCCTTCCACTGCTCGGACGTGGCGATGCGCAGGTTGCAGATCGCGCCACCGTTGGTGGTGTAACGGGTTTCGGGATCGGCACCGAGGTTGCCGACGATGATGACCTTGTTAACGCCTCTTGCCATGACTGTGACCTGCTGGAGCCGTGATCCGTGCCGCTTGGATCGGGTGGGGAATGCGGCACCGACGGCACCGTTCCATGGGACGCCGATGATAACGCCGCGAGGACAGCTTTGTACCGCGAACTTTCTCACACCCAGCGCCCGACTTGAACGCTGCGCCCGACAGCGGGGAATCGATCCATCGCCGGTCTGGCAGAGAAGCTTCAATGGTCTCGACTGGTCAAGGTCACACGACGTTCATCGACATTGCCCCGAAATGCA